>JAQSYB010000161.1 GCA_029256365.1 Clostridia bacterium | reverse complement strand
CACCATAAGGCACTGCTGTTGGGGGTATCCATAGGTGGAATGGGAACAATGATTGCTTCCTTGGCCAACTTAATATCATATAAGCTGTACTGCAAGGAATATAGTGGGGAAAGATATAATAAGCTGTTTTACCCTTTAAATTTAACACTTCTTGTAGTGTTATTGACTGTAGGGATTGTAATTTTAAAGGTCATGTATTCTTAAATACATGACCTTTTGTTTATGCTTCCATATATATCATACCAAGTGTTCCTTTGCCGCAATGGCTGGATACAACACAGCCTGTTCCGCAAACGATTATCTCGGGATTGTCTAACTCTTGTTCTAAGGCGCTTTTTACATATTCTACACTATCTTGAGCCATAGAGTGCGGCAAGAATATTCTATTTGAATCAATGTTGCCTTTTTTTGATACGATATCTTCTATCATAAGATCCAAGGCCTTTTCCATTTTACCTCTTACCTTTTCGCCAACCGCCATTTTTCCATCCTCTATTTTGATGATAGGACGAATCTTAAGCAAGCTGCTAAAAAAGTGCTGAACTGCAGAGCATCTGCCGCCTTTGTATAAGTAGTCCAAGGTATCCACCACAAAGCTGGTTCTGAGCTTAGCTGTCATAGCTCTCAAGGCTTCTCCTATCTCCTCAAGCTTCATTCCTTGGTTGATTAAGTCAACGGCCTTAAATAGAAGCAAGGCTTCTCCATTGGATAGGTTAAAGGAATCTACTACCTCGATTTTAGCATCCTCAAAGTCTCCCTTGGCTATGGTAGCATTCTGAACAGTAGAGGATATTAGAGAGGATATTCCGATATAAAGTATTTCTCTTCCCTCTTCTACATAGGGCTTAAAGGCATTGTAGAAGTCCCCAGGTGAGGGGGCAGCCGTCATGGGAAGTGTGCCGTACTCCTCAACCTTTTGGTAAAGCTCCTCTGTATTGATTTCTACTCTATCCTTAAAAGCATCCTCGTTGAAGTGCACATATAGCGGCACAAAGGATATATCGTATTTCTTCAGTATTTCATCGGGTAAATCACAGGTACTATCAGTAAACAATTTTATATTTGCCATCATGCTATCCTTTCAAACCATATTATTACACTTTAATGTTACTACTGAATGGGAAAAAAGTAAATGCTTCAATGTGCAATAGATGGCACCTTGAATAGCTGAATTAGGAGAAATTTTATGTTATGATTATATGGTAATATTTTATAGGAATCTTTTCATTGTATTTTGAATGTGGGGGTAAAAAATTGAAAAAAAGAGATTTGGTACTATTTCTCATTGCCAGTGCCTTTTTAGGGGTTAGCCAAAGCATAGACTCCTCCGTGTTTAACAACTTTCTCCATGATACCTTCAATATCACTGTTACACAGCGCACCATATTAGAATTTCCAAGAGAATTCCCTGGCTTTCTTGTTGTATTTGTATCAGGAGCACTGCTTGCTCTGGGCGATGTAAGAATTGCTGCCATTGCAAATATTCTTGCTGCGGCGGGAATGATGGGTTTGGGCTACTTGTCCAAGGATTTTGGGACAATGATGATATGGATGACGGTTTACAGCATGGGGCAGCATTTATTCTTGCCTGTTTCCAGCAGCATCGGCATGAATCTGGCTGATAAAAACAATATGGGTAAGATATTGGGCCGGATAAATGGAGTAAACACGGCAGCATTCCTATTAACTAGCTTAGGAACGGCTTTAATATTTAGATTTGTAAAGGTAAGCTATCCAGTTGCATATACCGTAGGAGCAATATCCTTTTTATGCTCAGCCATATTGATATTTAAAATGACGCCGCATAAGGCCAAATCTTCAGGTAAGAGGCTATTTGTAAAAAAGGAATACACATTATTCTACTTTTTAAGCATACTTTATGGGGCAAGAAAGCAGATTTTTATAACCTTTGGACCGTGGGTGCTGATTAAGGTCTTTAATCAGGGGGTAACAACCTTTGCGATGTTAGGCTTTATCATAGCTGCAATAGGCATATTCTTTAAGCCCTTTGTAGGTGACCTAATCGATAAAAAGGGAGAGCGATTTATACTGGCTGCAGAGGCAATACTGCTGATAGCAGTATGTATGGGCTATGCAATAGCAGGAAACCTGGGGCTCAGCTTAAAAACGGCTTTGTTAATCACTGCAGCCTGCTATATATTAGATCAGCTGCTGCAAGCAGCTGGAATGGCGCGATCTACATATCTAAAAAAGATTGCTGTCTGCCCCGAGGACGTATCCCCTACCCTATCTATGGGAATCAGTATGGACCATGTAGTTTCCATGGTAGTTCCTTGGCTAGGAGGTTTGGTCTGGAATGTGTTTGGATATGAAATGGTTTTTGTACTGGGAGCACTGATTGCTGCGGGCAACTTATTTATAACAAGATATATCAAAATAGCAGAGCAGCCAGAATAGTAGGGATAAATATAGTCTAAAAAAGTAAAAATAATGTTATAATAGAGACAATAAAGTAAAAGAGGTGTTAATATGGATATGAAAACTCCATCAAATTTTATAAAGAATATCGTTATTGATGACTTGCAAACAGGCAAGCATCAAGAAATAATAACAAGATTTCCTCCTGAGCCAAACGGATACCTGCATATAGGACACGCCAAATCCATCGTGTTAAATTTTGAGTTGGCAGATGAGTTCAAGGGAAAAACAAACCTACGATTTGACGATACAAACCCTGTTAAGGAAGATACAGAATATGTTGATTCCATAAAGGAAGACGTAAAATGGCTGGGCTTTGATTGGGAAAATCTATACTTTGCTTCAGATTATTTTGAGGAAATGTATCAACGAGCAGTATTGTTAATTAAAAAGGGTAAGGCATATGTTTGCGAGCTTCCCCCTGAAAAGATAAGAGAAATGAGAGGAAACCTTACTGAACCGGGTAAGGAGAGTCCCTATAGAAATAGAAGTGCTGAGGAAAGTCTGGACTTATTTGAAAGAATGCGCAAGGGTGAATTCAAGGATGGGGAAAAGGTGTTGAGAGCCAAAATTGATATGGCATCACCAAATATCAATATGAGAGACCCTATCATCTATAGAATCGCTCATTCTACTCACCACAATACAGGTGATAAGTGGTGCATATACCCTATGTATGACTATGCACATCCAATAGAGGATGCAATAGAAGATATTACACATTCAATTTGTACATTGGAGTTTGAAGACCATAGACCTTTATATGATTGGGTTATATTAGAGTGTGAGATGGAAAGTCAGCCTCGCCAGATAGAATTTGCAAGACTAAATATGACCAATACAGTAATGAGCAAAAGAAAGCTGAAGCTATTGGTAGATGAAAAGGTTGTAGATGCATGGGATGATCCTCGTATGCCAACGATTGCAGGCCTAAGAAGAAGGGGATATACCCCAGAAGCTATAAGAAGCTTCTGCAGAGAGATCGGTGTAGCCAAGACCAATAGTACAGTAGACTCTCAGATGCTTGAGCACTTTATAAGGGAAGATTTAAAGCCAAAAACATCTGTTGTCATGGGCGTTCTAAGACCTCTAAAGGTAGTGATAACCAACTATCCAGAAGGGCAGGTAGAAATGCTGGATGCAGAGAGAAATGGCGACAATCCAGAGCTGGGAAGCAGACAAATTCCTTTTTCCAAGGAAATATACATAGAGCAAGAGGACTTCATGGAAAATCCTCCAAACAAGTATTTCAGACTATATCCAGGCAATGAGGTAAGGCTGAAGTTTGCTTATTTCATTAAATGCAATGAGGTAATAAAGGATGAAGCAGGGAATGTAACTGAAATCCACTGTACCTATGATCCGGAAACAAAGAGCGGTACTGGCTTCAATGCCAGAAAAGTAAAGGGAACGCTGCACTGGGTAGATGCAAAGAATGCAGTACCGGCAGAATTCAGGCTGTATGAACCTTTGATACTTGAGGATGATGAAAGCGATGGCAGCAACTTCCTGCAGCAAATCAATCCGAATTCCTTGGAAGTGATTCAAGGCTATGTTGAGCCTGCAATGAAAGAAGCAAAGCCTCAAGATAAGTTCCAATTCATGAGACATGGCTACTTCAACGTGGATCCCAAATATACCACTATGGAAAAGCTAGTATTTAACAGGATTGTATCCTTAAAAAGCTCTTTTGAGATAAAGTAAGACAACATATCTGTGTACCTATAGTAAATGTAGGGGCAGACCCAAGTGTCTGCCCGATATTTTAAGGAGGTCCTAAATGTACAAGGCATATTATAAATCGCCTATTGGGTTTGTAGAGCTCATATCCGATGAGGATAGTCTATTGGCTCTTTCCTTTGTAGAGGAAGCTGAGAAAATGGATATGCAAACAGCTCCAGGGGTGCTGAAATTGGCTTTGGAGCAAATAGATGAATATTTTCAAGGCAAGCGGAATGTTTTTGATATAAAGCTGAATGCCAAAGGAACGGAATTTCAGCAGAAAGTATGGCAGCGCTTAATTGAAGTGCCTTATGGGAAAACTGCTTGTTATGGGGATATTGCGGCAGCGGTAGGCAATGGCAAAGCCAGCAGAGCAGTAGGCGGTGCCAACAATAAGAATAAAATAGCAATCATCATTCCCTGTCATAGAATTGTTGGTGCTGACGGCAGCATGACAGGCTATGCAGGAGGACTGTGGCGCAAGGAATGGCTGCTGCAGCACGAAAAATCAAATAGATAATAAAAAGGCTGTAGTGATAAAAACACTACAGCCTTTTGTTAGCTTAGAAGCATGGTTATAATCGTAATCATTCCGAAGGTTAAATGCAGCTTGTTTGTAATGGGAACTCCTTCTTTTTTTGCCACAGCCACA
>JAQSYB010000160.1 GCA_029256365.1 Clostridia bacterium | reverse complement strand
GATGATACTCAAACTAATATACAAGAATAAATTTATCATAATCCACCTCTTATTTTTATTGTTTCTTATGCAAATAAAATACTCAATGCTTTAATAGAATCCTAGAATAGGCATATACTAAAGTAAATGCCAAAATATAGCCAATGGTTGAGTAAGGAAATACCAACCACTTATTATAAACCAAAATACCAGTAGGGCTTGCAATGTAAATTTCAAATAGTGTAAATACGATTGTCCATACTACAATATACACCGCAACCCCTTTTAAGCTTTTCGGAATGAACTTAATGAAAACCACACCCAATGAAGGTATGATGATAAAATTCGCCCAGAAGCTGTACCACCCTTGATATTCAGCACTTACATAGTGGTACAAATCGTATTGCTTGCAAAAAAGCATATCACAGGACATGGTCAAGGCAATAACCATAATGATTATCTGAATATCAACAAAACGAAACTTTTTAATGATAACTGATATCCCTGCAAGCATTAAAGATGTTACAAGAAAGATCCAAAAAGGAATATACCACATCAACTACACCCCCACCAAATAAACTTTGTACCTTATATTACTATTTACATCTTCCGTTTAATTTAACGATGCCATTTTTATATTGAACTTGATTTTTCATTGTGTATAAGTTAGAATAAGCTATACTTTTTAATAATTCATCGATACTCGTATAATCATGGAGATATGGTCCATAAGTTTCTACCAGACTACCGTAAACAGTCTGACTGCGGGGGATTAATTTAAATATATACTTAGATAGTGTATCAACCATGGTATAATATTTGAATTTTTTCAGCCTGTAGATTCGCTCTACAGGCTTTTTTATTATATTAACGAGAAATGAGGGATAGTATGCATCTTTTAAAGGAAAAGATCCTTAAAGAAGGAAAAAGACTAGAAGGTAATATATTAAAGGTTGATAGCTTTTTGAATCACCAAATTGATGTTGCGCTATTAAATGAAATTGGCAAAGAATTCAAGAGGAGATTTCAGGATAAAAACATTACTAAAATATTGACTTTAGAGGTGTCCGGTATTGCAATTGCAGTTATTGCCGCACAATATTTTCATGTACCAGTTGTTTTTGCAAAAAAAACGGAATCTAAAAATTTAGATAAAGAAGTCTATGAGGGCAGTGTTTACTCCTTCACCAAGGCTCAGCATTATAAAATAAGAGTTTCAAAGGAGTACCTTCATAAAGGCGATAACATCTTGGTTATTGACGACTTTCTAGCCAATGGCCAAGCAATCTTAGGCTTAAAAGAAATTGTAGATGCTGCGGATGCAAATTTAGTTGGAGTTGGTATTGTGATTGAAAAAGGATTTCAAAAAGGTGGAAGCTTATTAAGAGCGGCTGGCATAAATATAGAGTCCTTAGCTATTATAGATTCACTTGAGGAAGATGAGATTGTTTTCAGAAGCAACTAATCTTATTGTGTATTGTACTTTGCTTTTAGGGACATGTAAAAACCTCTGTTGATTCACTCAACAGAGGTTTTTACATTGTTGCACTAAGAATTACCCTTTATATAAGGGCACTCTTTTCAAACCATTCTTTTAAATGCCCATATAAATCAGCATAAAGAGGGTATATTCTTTTATATTCCTGTGTATTTTCATGAATTGGATAAATTCTGCTCACAACCTCAATCATAGCCTGGCATCCTTCATCTACGGTTGCGTACCTTTTGGCACCAACAGCAGCTAAAATTGCCGCGCCCAATGCGCCTCCTTGATTGGTATTAATCTCTTGAATCTCAAGTGAAAATACATCTGCTAAGATTTGCTTCCACAAAGGGCTTTTTGCTCCGCCGCCAATTACTCGAACTTGTTTGATTGGAATCTCAAGTGCTCTTAATATCTCCAAAGAATCAAGTAATCCAAAGGATACACCTTCCAATACCGCTCTCGTCATATGACCCCGTGTCGTCGTTGCTGTCATTCCTACAAAGCAGCCTTTTGCATCAGGGTCTGAGTAAGGTGTTCTTTCTCCCATAAGGTAGGGTAAAAAAACAAGTCGGTTGCTTCCAGCCTCAACATCAGCCGCTTCTTCCAACAATGCATCAAAGCCAACAGTGGGATGAATGGTCTCTGCCCACCACTTCAAACAGCTTGCTGCAGATAGCATCACACCCATGGAATGATATTTGCCATTGGCATGGCAGAAAGTGTGTAATCTATTTTTTTCATCAACGGCATAGGATTCATGGGCTGCAAAAACAACCCCAGATGTCCCCAAGGTTACAGAGACTATACCATCTTCAACGGTTCCAGTACCTATGGCACCAGCTGCCTGATCTCCCGCTCCGCCAACAACTAGAATCTCACCCTCTAAACCCAGCTCTGCTTTTACCGCATCTGTCACTACGCCTGTCACTTCATAGGATTCATATAGCTTTGGCAGCTGTGATTCTTCGATCTCCAAAAAATCTAGCATTTCCTTTGACCATCGCCTGTTTTCTACATCAAGCAGAAGCATCCCCGAAGCATCCGATACATCTGTTGCATAATCACCTGTCAGCATGAATCGAACATAATCCTTCGGCAATAGAATATGCTTAATCTTAGCAAAAATCTCTGGTAAATTCTCTTTCACCCACAAGATCTTAGGTGCAGTAAATCCTGTTAATGCCTTGTTTCCTGTGAGTTTGCTCAGCTGTTCCTGCCCAAAATAAGTGGTAATTTGATCGCATTCTGCCTGTGTACGCTGATCACACCATAGAATTGCCGGTGTCAGCACCTCATTATGAATACCCAATGCTACCAGTCCATGCATTTGTCCGCTGAAGCCAATCCCACGGACTTGATTTCGGGGAATGCTCAGTTTTTGCACCAGCTCCTTAATCCCTAGAACAGTTTGTTCCCACCAGTCAACTGGATCCTGCTGTGCCCATTTATCCTGAGGAAAATATACAGGATATTCCCTGGATACGTCCCCTACTATTTCATCATGATCATTGATAGCCAATACCTTAACCGAAGAAGTTCCTAAGTCAATTCCCAAATAATACATACTATCCCTCCAATTTTATTCCATTGGAACAATCACTGATATGATTTCATTCCAATGTGATGAAATAAACGATTTCTATTATGAACTCAAAGGAACTTATACACTGTGGTGTGCTTATATTCCTGCTCTTTTTTTAGAATGGGAGATGGAAAGCTTTTATGCTTCATGGCATTAGGAAAATACTGTGTTTCAAGGCAAAACCCGCTCCACTTTTTATATACTGCACCATTCTTCCCAGTATCCAAGCCTTCCAGATGATTTCCTGAATAAAACTGTATGCCAGGCTTTGTAGTATAGACCTCCAACCGTCTTCCGCTGGCTGGATCAAATACCTCTGCAGCCTTCTCCTGTAAGTCGCCCCTGCTTCTCAATACATAATTATGATCATAGCCTTTTCCATTCATTATCTGCTGCTCACAGCTATTCAGGTCCTTAGCAATTGTTTTAAAAGTCCGAAAATCCAAAGCAGTCCCCTCCACTGAGATGATTTCCCCAGTGGGTATGCAGTGGTCATCTATTATAGTAAAGCAATCCCCATTGATCATAAGCTCATGGTTTCCTATATCACCAGAATCATGCCCTGATAGATTGAAATAGCTATGATTGGTAAGATTCACTACGGTATCTTTGTCCGAGACAGCGAAATAATCTATCCTTAAGGCATTATCTGAAGAAAGTGTATACGTAACCCTTGTCTCAAGCCTGCCAGGATAGTTTTCCTCCATGTCCTCACTGGTATAGTGAAATGCTACACAAGCTTCTTCCTTATTCAGAATCGCGCCCTCCCATACCACCTTATCAAAGCCTCTATTGCCTCCGTGCAGATGGTTGTTTCCATCATTCTGCGCCAGCCGATATTGAACACCCTTGACTTCAAAGCTTGCATCCTCAATCCGATTGGCATGTCTTCCAATGGTGGCTCCAAAGAAGGGTTTGTTTTCAAAATAGCTTTCTATTTTTTCAAAACCCAGTACAACATCATGATACTTTCCATCTCTGTCAGGGGTTATAAGGGATAGAACAGAAGCTCCAAGGTTGCAAATTTCCACTTTCAACCCATTTTCATTTGTAAGTGAATAAATCATAATGTCTTTTCCATCCAAAACTTGATTACATGTTTTTATAGAAACACTCATATCTTTCAACTCCTTCTCTCTCTTGTATAAAATAACTTGATGCTTATTCTATCCCTTCACTTCTAACATCGCAATCACTTTCCTGCTCTACTTTGTTGTCTCTAGAAATCATATCCAAAAACCTCGTTGAATAGGATAATGTCCTTGTTGGACAAACATCTATACAGTGTCCACAGCCCACGCAGTTCATACTTTCAACTTCCATCCCCCATTGGGCTTTGCATTTAATGTCAATAGACATTGCACAAGCATCATTGCATTGATTGCATTGAATGCATTTTGTGTGATTGGTATGAATCCTTTGGCCTGCTGCTTTTCCAAGCAAAGCCAAAACAGTTCCTAAGGGGCAATAATAACAATAGCCTCTACCCATAAAGGCAACCCAAAAAAACATGGCCATCAGCAGTTCTCCGCCTAGGTATTTATATTCCTCAATTTTACCAATCACATGAATATCCCAGCCTAGGGGCACCCCCAATAAAAAGAGTATCCAATAAGAGGTAAAGAACAATGCAATTGCGAGAAAAAACCATTTTAAACAAGAGAAAAATCGAAGCCCTTTTGTCTTTGCTTTTTTGGAGTCTCCAACCAAAGGAAATGCCGGCGCAAAGACCTCAGCTGCAAACCCATTAAAAAGGCATAGGGTAGAACATTGCCA
>JAQSYB010000159.1 GCA_029256365.1 Clostridia bacterium | reverse complement strand
AGACTATGGAAAGAATCAATTTAACCAATTGGGTGCGGTTCTGTTTACCTTGAGAAATGGCTCTTTGAAAGATAATAAAGTAGGCACTCCCTATGCAGAAAAGCTAATTGTCCTAAAGGATGGACAGCGACTTCCGATTCATTATCATGCCAGCAAAACGGAGGATATCATCAATCGAGCAGGCGGGGTTCTGGCGATTAAGCTCTATCATTCCTTGGAAAACGGTGAGGTTGATTATCATTCAGAGGTACAGGCTGACTTAGATGGCATAAGCAAGGTTTTTGCAGCAGGTGGCTGTGGGGATTTGGTGTGCGGTGAGGTGTCATCCATCAATGATGACAATACAGATAATTTCAATGCAGAGGATGTCAGCAGATTCTCAAAGGTGGAGGAGGATGAACCAATTTTGCATCCCCTTTGCAATGAGTATTATGAAGTCTTAGGTGAGCAAAATGTTTGATATTGTTGCGGTAGGAGAGCTGTTGATCGATTTTACACCTATGAAAAATAAACAGGGGTTGTTTTTTAAGGAAAACCCTGGAGGAGCACCATGCAATATGCTGACAATGGCTCAAAAGCTTGGCTCCAAAACAGCTTTTATTGGCAAGGTAGGAAAAGATCAATTTGGTATTCACTTAGGAAATGTTCTAAAAGAACAAAACATAGATGTAACTGGACTTGTTTTTTCAGAAGAATGTCCTACAACCTTGGCCTTTGTGCATCTTGATGAAGCTGGAGACCGCAGCTTTAGCTTTTATCGAAATGGATGTGCCGATGTAATGCTTGAAAAGTCGGAGGTTGACTACACATTAATTGATAAAACCAGGGCATTGCATTTTGGATCACTTTCCTTTACAAATGAGCCCAGCAAAACAACTGTACTAGATATGCTCACATATGCCAAGAAAAAAGGCAAGCTGATTTCCTATGATCCAAATTATAGGCCGGCTTTGTGGGCATCTGAAGCAGCGGCTGTAGAGGGGATGAGGATAGGACTTGAATATGCGGACATTATTAAGGTTTCTGATGAAGAAGCAGTCTTGTTGACTGGTGAGGTTGATTTTTATAAAGCGGCTGAGCAGCTATATAAGTCTGGAATAACGCTTGTATGTGTAACACTTGGAGCAAAAGGTTCCTTTTATTTTCATAAAAATGGTCAAGGCATAGTAGAAGGATATCAAAGCAAAGCAATTGATACAACTGGAGCAGGAGATTCCTTCTTTGGTGCTGTTATGCATCAAATTCTCCAAAGAGAATGTGAGGTAAATGAACTTCCTGTGAAGGACTTAAATGATATTTTTTCATTCTCCAATGCAGCGGCATCAATATGCATTGAGAATTTTGGAGGCATCCCTTCTATTCCTTCAAGAGAGGATATTTTAAAAAGATTATAACTGGTTTGCTATAAGCTGCACCCAATACGACAAGTGGATCGGAAAGAAAAGCTATGCAAATAGTGAAGCATCATAACAAATTAGAAAGAAAAATCCTCAGTTGTAATCTGATTCAACTGAGGATTTCTCTTTGTTTTTTATATTTCTGGCTCAATCATCTGTTGTTCTTCTTCAAGGGAGGGCGCAGCGGGCTGTGTCGCACTTAAAGCGGAAAGCTCTTCTTGCAGCTCATTTTGCTCAGCTATCAAAATTTGATTCTCATGACTAAGCTTTTTGATCTGTAATGTTTGTTTGATTAGTTTTACAAGCCCAAGCATGGACGCTATGATTGCTCCAAAGGCTGTAGAAATAAAAATAACAAGTGCAAGAGACAACTCATACTCTGCGAAAAAAACTCTCACCGGTACTGCAGTGGCATTTGTAATTGCAAAAATAATCACAATAATTGATGCAATTAGTGAAAAGATAAAGTATAACTGCATGTAAGTTTTACCTCCTTTTTATTTGATGCAAATTCATTTTATAAACTTATTCATTTAAAACTTTATAAACGCTCAAAATAGCATCACATTGAATATAGCTTCATTATACTATAGAAAACACTGGGATAAAACCCAGATAAGGTAAATTTTATTAATATTATTTATAAGGTGACAATATTGTCATGTGACAGGGTTGTCATTTTTAACTTATTGTGATATGATAGTGAAAACAGGAGGTAATAGCATGCCAAAAGACACTTTTTATAACTTAAGTGATGAAAAGAAACGCAAAATTTTTGATGCTGCAGTGCAGGAGTTTTCGGCTCGACGCTTTGGTGAGGCATCAATCAATCAAATAATCAAAGCTGCGGGGATCCCAAGAGGAAGCTTTTACCAATATTTTGAGGACAAAGAGGATCTTTACCTTTATATGTTTGCAGAAATTGGAGCAGAAAAACAAGCAGTGATTGGCCAGGTAGAAGCACTCAATCCCGAAGCTGATTTTTTTGAAGCATATCAGCATAATATGAAAATCTTATTAGAGTGGAGCAAGAAAAAGCCTGAGTACAATCAATTGGGTCTTTTGATGGAAATGGATGATAGTGAGTTCATTAACAAGCTTCGAGGGGTCACAAACCAATATTTTGCTAGAATGAGTGAGCTGATAGAACGAGACAAAAGACGAGGATTGATTAAACCTGAAACGAATTCTGAAGTGGTGGTAGATATGATTTATTCAATCAATATGCATTATATCAAAGAGTATTATCGAACAGGCTCAGTGGAGGATATGCTTCGAAAAATCAACGAGGTTATGAAGACAATTAAAGATGGGATTATTATTAGATAATAGAAAAACAATAAAAAGGAGTGGGAATCATGATTAGAGATTTAGATTGGGAAGCTGCTATAAATGTACGCAGATCTGCAAGAAGCTTTGAAATGAATCCTGTTGAGGAAAGCAAAATGAACATGCTGCACAGCTTTATATCAGAAATGGAGCTGCCCTTTGAACATGATGTTGCAATCCGTATGTTCAAGGCAAATACAGATAAAAAGCTATATACTGTTTTTAATTCACCACCTGATGGAATGGCGTTTATTGCCAACACCGATGTTCTTTCTGTAGCTAAGGTTGGATTTGTAGGTGAAATGCTTGTTTTATATGCAACTAGCTTAGGACTTGCCACTTGTTGGTATGGTCATTACACCTTGATGGAATTAGAGCGAATGATGCCGCACTTGGGGGAATATGCAAAGCTTGCAAACCCAAAATGGGGCTATGGCACTGGAGAGGTTCAGGGTAAAAGGGCAGTATGCATAACACCGATTGGATATTGGAAGCAAGAAGGAGTTCGATTATTTGACCGGATGCAGCAGGCTGTTATCAGTTATAAGCGTAAGCCTATCAGTGCATTGCTGGAAGGAGATACAAAGGAGGAGAATCTTACTCCAGAGCTTTTGTATGCCATTGACCTAGCGAGAAAAGCAGCCTCAGCTGCAAACAGCCAGCACTGGAGATTTCATGTTTCATCTGATCTAAAAACCATCACCATTTCAATGCCAGTTGGTTATAAACATATTAAGTGGGAGCATCCAGATGTGGATTTAGGCATATGTGCATGTCACTTTTGGTTGGGGCTTGTAATGAAGAATATTGATAGCAAAGTATCTTTAGAAGAAGAACATGGCCATGCAGTTTGGCGGTTTGAGATATAATAAACAAGCTGGGACAATTTGTCCCAGCTTATTTTAATGCTTATTTACATACACAGTTTCTACCGTTTTTCTTTGCTTTGTAAAGGGCTTTGTCGGCAGCCTTTAAAACTTCCTCTGAAGTCTTAAGGCTCTCATTCTTTTCTGCAACTCCAATGCTAATGGTAACGCTTAATTGCTTCGTTACAACCTTGCCCTTTCCTTTGCTTTTCTTTTTATAGGGTAGCTTTTGTTTTGCAACACTCTTTCTCAGCTCTTCCAGCAGTGGAAGAGCCGCTTCTCTCGTTTTGTTGGGAAATAATATGGTGAATTCTTCTCCGCCAAATCGAAACGCCTTGCCTCCACCGCCTACTTGGGCAAGGTTAGAGGCGACCATTTGCAAAACCTCATCTCCTGCATCATGGCCATAGGTATCATTAAACTTCTTAAAGAAATCGATATCTATCATTGCAATGACATATTTACCACCTAGCTTCAGCATGGATTCTTTTAGGGCACGCCTAGCTGGAATTCCTGTCAGTTCATCTCGATAAGCCATGAAATAAGAGGTCTCCACAACACCTAAAATGAGCAGGAAGCCGGACATTGCATAAAAAATCCTTAAGCCCAATAGGTTGTCTTTTAATAGCAGTGCGATGAAAACCATAATAAGAACACCAATGAATGAACTTTCCATTAATGTTGGCTTGGAATAAATTTTAATGCTCAAAGCTATGAAAACAAGAAGGAACAGCAGGACTGACATCTGTGAAATGGGAATGATGTCTACAAAGTCAAAGTTGATTATTTTATGATTCATTAGAGCTCTAAAATCAGCATGAATCGATTGCATTAGCCAGACTGAGAAAGCGAACTGAACAGCGATTATTAGAAATTTTAATTTTCCCCAAATGGTGAAAATACCTCTTTCTCTTATAAATGAGAATAGCAATATGTTAAAAGGAATCAAGAAGGCAAGTATATCAGATGTAATAAGGGTTTTATTGGATAAAAGCAATTGGCTTATTCCAAGTATAAGACACAGGAAAAAGACCTTGCTTTTGTTGAATCTTAAGCTTAGCAGCATGCCAATGATGAAAAAACCATAAGAGATATATTGTATTGTTAAGGTTATTGACAATGGTAGTCTAGATATATTGAAGAATAATAAGGCAGCAGTTGTGATGACAGCCATAGGAAGACTTAAATATTTTATAAATTTCAAAATATCTTTCATGCCATCACCCTTTCTCTAGAAGTTTGTAATATCAATAATCATAGCATAATTTCTGACAATTTTCATCATAAAACTACAGGCTGATATTGCATAATCGTTTCATATAATGATTTATTCAAGGCTGTAGAGAAGCACCATAGGGTGTGATATAATAGATAGGGTATTTATTAAACTTTTGGAATTTATTGGATGATGCGAAAGTGATGTAATTTGTTTAGACGATAAGGGTGGGATAATATAAATTGAAGAATAACTTAACAGAAGGAAATATATTAAAAAAACTGGTGATACTCGCATTGCCGATAATGGG
>JAQSYB010000158.1 GCA_029256365.1 Clostridia bacterium | reverse complement strand
AGTCAATTAAGGGAATCAAGTTGGAAGATATGAGCTTGGTAAATGTTGATGCCACAAAAAATCGCGCATTAAAGCTCATAGGAAGTCAAAGACATTTTACAATTGAGCACAAAGGTGAAGATGCACTTCCCAGTGAATATTTCAAGATTTTACATCGGGAAGATGGATACAGGTTTACATTATTTAATCCAATTGTAGCTCATGGCAGGCAAATAGGGCTAATCAGCACCATATTAAAGAACAGACCTAACCAAGAACTGGCAGAATTGATTACATCCATGGCAAATAATATTGCACTTAGTATAGACAATGCCAAGGCATATGAAAATGTGAAGTCATCATATTTGAAAACTGTTCAAAGTCTTGTAAGCACGATTGAAGCCAAGGATATGTATACAGAGAGTCATTCTGTTAGAGTGGCGAAGTACGCTGCTTTCATTGCTGCTGAGTTAAAGATGGACAAAGCTTTTTTAGAGGATATCTGGGTAGCTGGAGTTCTCCATGATATAGGTAAAATTGGAATTAGCGATTCGATATTAAACAAAAAAGAAAGGTTAACGGATGAGGAATATCAATTGGTAAAGAAACATCCGGTGATTGCATACAAAATACTTTCAAAAATCGGCTTAGATCAGAGAATTATGAATGCAGTTAGACACCATCATGAAAGATATGATGGGAAGGGATATCCTGACGGCTTGACTGGGGATAACATTAATATCATGGCTGCTATTATCAGTATTGCGGATGCTTTTGATGCCATAACCTCAGAACGCTCATACAAACAGCCCAAGAGCTTGGAATTGGGAATTGAAGAGCTAAACTACTGGAAAGGAACTCAATTCAATCCTGAAATAGTAGATGTATTAACAATTGCCTTTATGACGAATAAAGAGGCCTTTATGCAAATTCATCAAGATGAAGATGTGAAGTTTTTCTAATTTTAATTAGATTTATTTGAAAGTGCTCTATGGGATGAAATGATAACAGCGCCCTAGAGTACTTTTTTGTATATTTTACAGTTGAAAAATGATAACATATGAATATAGAAAATGGAATAGCCTTGAATGGTGTAACAAAGTTGAAAAAGGGAATAATCAGGTTAGATTGATAGATTTGGGGGTAAGAGCATGTATACCGCATTATATAGAAAATGGCGTCCGACGAAGTTTGAAGATGTATATGGACAAGAGCAGGTAACTTCAACATTAAAGAATGAGCTTAAAAACAATAAGATATCTCATGCATATTTGTTGTGCGGCACAAGGGGTACTGGCAAGACTAGTACTGCAAGACTTTTGGCCAAGGCAGTAAACTGCAGTCAGCCAGTTGATTTTAACCCCTGTGATAGCTGCAGCAGCTGTATCAGCATCAATGAGAGCAGCTCTATTGATGTGATAGAAATTGACGCAGCCTCCAACAGAGGTATAGATGACATAAGAAACCTTCGTGAAGCATTAAAGTTTACCCCTACCTTGGGTAAATACAAGGTATATATTATAGATGAAGTTCACATGCTAACAAATGAAGCCTTCAATGCGCTTCTAAAGACGCTGGAGGAACCTCCGGCCTACGTTATGTTCATACTAGCAACCACAGAGCCTCACAAACTACCAGCAACGATACTATCACGCTGTCAGCGGTTTGATTTTAAGAGAATCAATATCCAAAATATTATGACTCACCTAAAGGATATATGCAGTCATGAGGGGATGGATGCAGAGGAAGCGGCACTGAGGATGATTGCCCGCAATGCGGATGGCGCAATGCGTGATGCATTAAGTATATTGGATCAATGTTCAGTATATGGCGGTAAAAATATTACTGAAGTCACAGTATTAGAAGTACTGGGGATATCGGGGGATCAGCATTTAATGGAGATAGGTGAAGCGATACTCCATGGAGATGCTTCAAGGTCTATCCTTATTATTGATGACTTATCAGCCGGAGGCAAAGATATCAATCAGTTTATAAAGGATTTGACTGCACATTATCGTAACTTGCTTATGATACTGATATTGGATAAACCTGAGGATGTAATAGATATGTCCACAGAAGGGATACAGGCATTGAAAAACTGTGCCCAGCAGTTCGGCAGAGAGAGCATAGTAAGATGCATCAAATATTTATCAGAGTTGGAAAATGAAGCGAAATGGTACTCCAATCCTAGGATACTGCTTGAGGTAGCAGTAGTTAGAATGTGCAAGGCAGCAGGAGATGACAGTCTTGACGGCTTGATGACAAGATTGTCTAAGCTGGAGAAGCTGATTGAAGGCGGAGGAGTTGTAGCTGTTGCTGCACAAAAGTCTCAGCCTATACAGAAACAAAATAGTGACAACGTAAAAGCAGTGCCAGAAAAAACGATAAAAAAACCGGCTACATCAGCGGAAGCTTTACCCAATGAAATATTAAGTAAATGGAATGGGTTTAAACAGTTTCTGAAGGAAAGGCGCAAAATAAAGCTCATGACCTTTGTCCATACTGCTAAGCCTATCAGGCTGGAGAACAACCTGTTGGTACTTTCCTATGAGAAAGAAGATCGATACAGCAAGGAAGCTTTAGAAGTGCCGGAAATACGAAAGGAAATTGAGAAGGAAGCCTTGGAGTTTTTTGGCACCGATATAAGAATTAAAGGCATTCATTCTGATGAAGCGGAAGCGGAAGCAGAGGTTTCCATTGACATTGTCAAGGCAGCAATGCAATTAGTCGGACAAGACAACGTTGAAGTAGTAAACGAAGAATAGTATAATATATGAGAAATGAAAAAAAGCAGGAGGTATACAAAATGGCAAAAGGTGGATTCCAAGGCGGCGGAATGGGAAATATGAATAACATGATTAAACAAGCTCAAAAGATGCAAAAGGATATGATGAAGGTACAAGAAGAGCTGGAGCAGAGACAAATAGAAACAAGTGCAGGCGGTGGAGCGATTACAGTAGTTGTAACAGGTAAGAAAGAGCTTGTATCAATAAAGATAAAGCCTGAAGTAGTAGATGCTGATGATGTTGAAATGCTGGAGGATCTGATACTGGCAGCGGTAAATGAAGCGATTAGAAAGGCTGAAGAAATGGTCAGCAGTGAAATGGGCAAAATTACAGGAGGTTTTGGCCTGCCTGGAGGAATGTTTTAATGAGCTATTATGCAGCGCCAATAGCGAAGCTTATAGAAGAGCTTTCTAAGCTGCCTGGAGTAGGAAATAAAACTGCTCAGAGACTAGCATTCTACTTGCTGGAAATACCGCTTAATGAAGTGGAAGAATTGGCAGGTTCTATAGTAAATGCAAAAAGAAACATCAAGTATTGTAATGTATGCTGCAATATTACAGACACTGAAACCTGTAATATATGCGCAAATCCCAAAAGAGACAACACTATGATATGCATCGTTGAAGATGCCAGAGATGTAGTTGCTATGGAGAAGACCAAGGAGTTCAAAGGCTTATACCACGTATTGCATGGTGCAATATCACCTATGGAAGGTATCGGTCCAGAGAATATCCGTATAAAGGAACTGCTCCTTCGTATTGGAGAGCATGACATACAAGAATTGATTATTGCTACAAACCCAAACATTGAGGGCGAGGCTACTGCAATGTATATATCTAGACTGATAAAGCCACTAGGGGTAAAGGTAACGAGAATAGCCCATGGTATACCAGTAGGTGGAGATTTGGAATATGCAGACGAGGTAACCCTGATGAAGGCTTTGGAAGGCAGACGGGAAATCTAAAATTTGAGAGCACCTTTGTATAGATTTGTTAATATTTGGCTAAATTATTAATAAATATATATGGGGGTGTTTTTTTAATGTCTACCAATCTAGTGACGAAGAAACCAAAAAACAGCAATATCCTTAGCACATTTATACATAGCCTTCACTATGGAATCCAGGACAGCGAAGAAAAGGCCTTGGAAGAGTTCTTTTATTCCCTTCACAAGGCACAGCAGGAAATGCATGATGCACAGAATTTCTTTGACAACGTAGTGGATAAAGAGCTGGTTGACCATGCAATTTACAAGATGGAAGCTGCTAAGTCAAAGTATGTATATCTATTAAAACAAGCGAAAGATAAGGAAATAAGAATTGATATTTAGGGTTGTCTTATTTTTTAGTAATAAATTGATAAAATAGCTAATATATTATAACAAGCTATGGTTGAGGGGGAGATATTATGCCGCAAATAGACTTGTTATCTATATTAGCTATTTTTTTGGCAATTGGTGCAGTATACATACTAGGCATGCTTTTGGTGCTGCCTATTAAAATGATTGTGAGACTTATCATCAATGGTGTAATAGGTGCGCTTGCATTAATCGTATTCAACTTATTCGGCAGTTATATTGGGGTCACAATTGGCGTAAATCCAGTTACGGCATTGATAGCAGGTTTTTTGGGAATACCTGGGGTTTTGCTCATGATTTTTGTAAAAATGTTTCTTTAAATTAATTAATTTTAAGTAAATTTTTGAGCAATCACTTTTGTACAATGTATACAATGTGAGACTATTAGTAGCTTTGCATACATTATAAGGGCAAAATGATTGTTTTTTTATTGTCAGCGGTAAATTGACAACTAAAGCAATGTTTACTATACTTAAGTTGTTAAACTTTAATTATTTTCAATAGGGGGTCTACATATGGCAAAGAAAATGAAAACAATGGACGGAAATCAAGCGGGTCATCACCAATGGCTGAAAATGTTGATGAATGGGCTGCTCACGGGCAGAAGAATATTTTTGGTCAAGAAGTAAAGGTAGTTGAAATGCAGTCAGAAGCTGGAGCGGCTGGTGCGTTACACGGTTCCTTGGCTACAGGCGCTTTGACTACAACCTTTACAGCATCTCAAGGCCTACTACTTATGATACCTAACATGTACAAGCTTGCTGGTGAACTTCTACCTGCAGTTTTCCATGTTACAGCTCGTGCAGTAGCAAGTCATGCGCTATCCATTTTCGGAGACCACTCCGACGTAATGGCTACAAGACAAACTGGTTTTGCTCTTTTGGCTTCAGGCTCAGTACAAGAGGTTATGGACTTAGGTGGTATAGCTCACTTAGCTGCTATAAAGTCAAGAGTTCCTTTCCTACACTTCTTTGATGGTTTCAGAACTTCTCACGAAGTACAAAAGATTGAGACAATCGACTATAAGGATTTAGAAAACCTTCTTGATAAGGATGCTGTTCAAAGATTTAGAAGCAATGCTTTAAGTCCAGAGCATCCAGTAACAAGAGGTACAGCTCAAAATCCAGATATATTCTTCCAAGCAAGAGAAGCTTGCAATAAGTTTTATGATGCAGTTCCTGAAGTGGTTGCAGAATATATGGCTGAAATCAGCAAGCTTACAGGCAGAGAATACAAGCCATTTAACTACTATGGTGCACCAGATGCAGAACATGTAATCGTTGCTATGGGTTCAATCACTGAATCACTAGAAGAAACAGTAGACTACATGAATGCTAGAGGCTCTAAGGTTGGTATTATAAAGGTTCATCTATACAGACCATTCTCACCAAAATACTTATTAGACGTTATGCCTAAGACTGTAAAGAGAATTGCTGTACTTGACAGAACAAAAGAACCAGGAGCATTAGGCGAGCCACTATACCTAGACGTTCGCTCAATGTTCTACAACATGGATAACGCTCCAATGATCATTGGTGGACGTTATGGTTTAGGTTCAAAGGATACAACTCCTACACACCTAAAGGCTGCGTTTGAAAACTTAATGTCCAAGAATCCAAAGAATGGTTTCACAATTGGAATAGTTGATGATGTAACTTTCCATTCATTAACACCAACTGAAGAAATCAATGCTGCTCCAGAGGGAACAACTTCTCCTATGATTCCAAGAAGTCCGGCGGTGTTACAATTTCTCACTTAAGATTTGGTAAGAAGCCAATTAAGTCAACTTACCTAATCAACGAAGCAGACTTTGTAGCATGTCATAACCAATCCTATGTTCATCAATATGATTTGGTTAAGGGCTTAAAGAAGGGCGGTAAGTTCGTACTGAACTGCCAATGGAAGCCAGAAGAATTAGATGCAAATCTGCCAGCAGGACTAAAGAATTACCTTGCGGATAACAACATCGAATTCTATACAATCAATGCAACTGATATGGCTGTAGACTTAGGTCTAGGCAATAGAATAAATATGATCATGCAATCAGCATTCTTCAAGCTTGCTAATGTTATTCCTGTAGAGGAAGCTGTTAACTATTTGAAGGATTCAGTTGTTAAGAGCTATGGTAAAAAGGGCGAAAAAGTAATCGAAATGAACAATAAGGCTATCGATGCTGGTACAGACGCATTGGTTAAGATAGAAGTTCCTGCAGCTTGGGGAAGTGCAAAGGATGAGGCTGCGGCTGCAGTTGAAGCTCCTGAGTTTATAAAGAATGTACTTACTCCAATAAACAGACAAGATGGAGATTCACTACCTGTAAGTACTTTTGTAGATAGAGAAGATGGTACATGGCCAATGGGAACTTCAGCATACGAAAAGCGTGGTATTGCTGTTACAGTTCCAGAGTGGAAAATAGACAAGTGTATTCAATGTAACCAATGTGCATTTGTATGTCCTCATGCAGCAATCAGACCAGTTCTTCTAAACGAAGAAGAAGCAGGCAAGGCACCAAAGGGATTTGAGACAAAGAAGGCTATGGGTAAGGGCTTAGAATCATTATCCTACAGAATTCAAGTAAGTCCATTGGATTGTACTGGCTGCGGCAACTGCGCTGATATCTGCCCATCCAAGGAAAAGGCATTGGTAATGGAGCCTATTGCAAGTCAAACAGAATTGGGTATTCCAAACTGGAACTTTGCAATGAACGTATCTATAAAAGATAAGTTAATGTCAAAGGATTCAATTAAGGGCAGTCAATTTGCACAACCACATCTTGAGTTCTCAGGTGCGTGTGCAGGTTGTGGAGAAACACCTTATGCAAAGGTTATCACTCAATTGTTTGGTGAAAGAATGATCATTGCAAATGCTACAGGCTGTTCATCAATTTGGGGAGCTTCAGCACCAGCAACACCATACTGCACAAACGCAGAAGGCAAAGGTCCAGCTTGGGCGAATTCATTGTTTGAAGACAATGCTGAGTACGGCATGGGTATGGCAATCGGCGTAAACCAAATGAGAGATAGATTAAAAGATATCATGAATGAAGCAGTTACACTTAATATTCCTGCTGAATACAAAGAAGCATTTGCTGCTTGGGTAGAAGGCAAGGATGATGCAGACGCAAGCATTGCAGCAACAGAAAAGATATTAGGTCTTGTTGATGGCTGTGGATGCTGTGGATGTGGTGTTACTGATGCTAGAGCATTAGAAATTATCCAAGAGATAAAAGACAAGAAGGATTATCTAATAAAGAAATCCATGTGGATCGTTGGTGGAGACGGTTGGGCTTATGATATCGGTTACGGTGGATTAGACCATGTACTTGCATCAGGCGAAAACGTAAATGTTCTTGTATTTGATACAGAAATTTACTCCAACACTGGAGGTCAATCCTCTAAGTCAACTCCAACAGGAGCAGTTGCAAAGTTTGCTGCTTCCGGTAAGAAGGTAAAGAAGAAGGATCTTGGTATGATCGCAGCTACTTATGGCTATGTATATGTAGCTCAAGTAGGTATGGGAGCAGACAAGAACCAATTCATGAAGGCTATCACAGAAGCTGAAAAGTATGATGGGCCATCCTTAATCATAGCTTATGCTCCATGTATAAGCCATGGTCTAAAAGAAGGTATGGGAAGAACACAAGCAAATACAGAGCAAGCTGTTAAAGCTGGTTACTGGCACTTGTGGAGATTCAACCCAGAGCTTAAGGAGCAAGGTAAGAATCCATTTATCCTTGATTCCAAGGAGCCAACAGCTAGCTTCAGAGATTTCTTGATGGATCAAGTGAGATACACTTCACTTATAAAGGATTTCCCAGAAGTAGCAGAAGAGCTATTTGTGAAGGCTGAGAAGGATGCTAAGGACAGATACCAAACTTACACTAGATTAGCTAGAGACTAATTCAATAATGAATCCGTGCTCATATGGGCACGGATTTTTTTATTGCTATATTGCACAATGAAGAATTATAAGTTAAAATACATTATAGAGGGGCTATGGCGCAGCTGGGAGCGCGCTTGAATGGCATTCAAGAGGCCAGGGGTTCGATCCCCCTTAGCTCCACCAATTGTTTTTTACACTCATCGATCTGATGAGTGTTTTGTTTTTGGGGATCTTATTAATCCTCAACCTTCTGGATTGATTTTAAGGTGCTTTTCTTCAGACTGACATATAGAACACCACTGGTATTTACCGCAGCATAGATGACATCGGACACATTATTTATATTGCGCTTCTTTAATTCTTGATTGAGCCAATGACGGTCCAGGTTATTCTGCTGCAGGTTCTGCTCTAAAACAAGTCCATCCTTAATAATCTCTGTGGACATTCCTTTATATTCTGTACTGATTTTCATATCTGCTGGTGTTACTGGCAAGTACTGCGATTTCTTAAGTACACTTAGTTGTCCTTGGGGCTCAAGGACTGCAAACTCTACCTCGCTGAAATCAAAAACTCCCTTTTCACGGAGCTGCGATTCTAAGTTATCCAAGTGATACCTCAATTTTTTCATGTTTTTTTCAAGGATTTGTCCGTTCTGAATGACAATGACGGGCTCTCCCTCTGCTATTTTTCTGATACGCAGACTTTTTACATGGACATAATCAAAGGTAATGGCGCATAAAGCCAGTATAATTGGGGCGATAAGCACCCACATACCTTTTACCATTTGCACAACATAAGAACCTGAAATTGAACCGATGGTAATAGC
>JAQSYB010000157.1 GCA_029256365.1 Clostridia bacterium | reverse complement strand
TCTGTCATTCTGAACGCAGTGAAGAATCTTAAATCCTTCGGGATTATTATCATTATTGTCTAGCCGAGTGATTACTTATTTTAATTTATATGAATGGGGATGGAAAATTGAGCTTGAATATTGTATTAGTGGAACCGGAAATCCCTCAAAATACCGGAAATATAGCGAGAACCTGCGCAGCTACTGGCTGTAAGCTGCACCTAGTGAGGCCTTTGGGCTTTGCAATAGATGACAGCAAACTGAAGAGAGCTGGATTGGATTATTGGCATTTGCTTGATATTGAATATCATGACAGCTTTGAGGATTTACAAAATGCATATCCTGATGCAGCGTATTTTTATTCAACAACCAAAGCAAAGCAAAAGCATACAGATGTGGAATACACACCAAACTGCTTTATTGTTTTTGGCAAAGAAACTGCAGGCTTACCTAAGCCTCTATTGGAGAGGAATATGGAAGCTTGTATTCGAATACCAATGAAAAACGACGCCAATGCCAGGTCTCTGAATTTGTCCAATTCAGTTGCCATAGTAGTTTTTGAAGCATTAAGACAAATAGGTTTTCCGAATATGATTTAAAATTAGCAGCTTTGGAGGAGAAATATGGCAATAAGAATTATAACTGATACGATGTGCGATGTCCCTAAGGATTGGGCTGAAAAATATAATATTAGGGTGATGCCTTTGACAGTTCACTTTGGGGAAGCTTCCTACAAGGATGGGGTAAATATCACAATGCAGGAGTTTTATAGTAAGCTTGAAGCATCAGAGAATCTACCCACTACCTCACAGGTCCCTCCTATAGAGTTCTTGGACGCATTCAATGATGAACTGAACAATGGAAATGATATCATTTGCATCAATGGATCCAGTCAATTAAGTGGTACATATAATTCAGCTTTATTGGCAAAAAATCAGCTGGAGAGCGATAAAATTCATGTCATAGACTCAGAAGGTGTAACCCTAGGTGCCGGTTTGCTAGCAATCAAGGCAGCAAGGCTGGCTGAGCAAGGCATGATTTCCACGGAAATAGTAAATGAAATCAGAGAAAGCGTAAAACGCATGAAATATTTTTATATCGTGGATACCCTGAAATACCTGCACAAGGGTGGCAGAATTTCCCTATCGACATCTGTGATAGGCTCTATTTTGAATATAAAGCCCATCCTAACCATAAAAGGCGGAAAATTAGAGATGCTGGATAAGTCAAGGGGAATCAAGAAGGCCATAGCAGAAACCTTTGATATCATAAAGGAAAATGGCTGGACCTTAGAAAATAAGGTTGTAGGGATAAACCACACCAATTCTCTCGAAAACCTAGGGCTGCTTGAAGCATATTTAAAGAAGGAATATCATGTAAGAGAAATAATCGTAGGCGAAGTGGGCTCAGTAGTAGCAACACATGCAGGTCCCGGCGCTGTGGCAATATATTTTGAAGCATAGCCCCCAAAGCAAGTGTTCCGGTGCATTTAAAGCCAATCTAGCAAATTCGTTGCTTTGTTAAAGGATATATAATAAAAATTATTAAATAAAAGAAGGTGTAATATGAAATCTAAAGTATATTTTGCAGGGGTACATAGTCATGGCAAGCAAGCAAGCTTACTGCATAAAATCCAGAAGCTGTATGAAGCATCTGGATTCGAGGAGCAGGTAGAAAAGAATGATATCATAGCAATCAAGGTTCATTTTGGTGAAAAGGGCAATACGGCTTATGTGAATCCTACCTTTGTCAGACAAGTAGTTGATAAAATCAAGGAAAAGGGCGGCAAGCCTTTTCTTACGGATACAAATACACTGTACAACGGAGCTAGAGCAAATGCTGTAGATCACTTAGAAACTGCAGTATACAATGGATTTGCCTATTCCGTTGTAAATGCGCCTATTATTATTGCAGACGGAATTTACAGCAAAAACTCCGTTGAGGTTGAAATCAACAAAAAACATTTCAAAAAAGTAAAAATTGCAAAAGAAATTGAAAACATGGACAAAATGGTAGTGATTTCACACTTCAAAGGCCATGAAATGGCTGGCTTTGGTGGTGCCATAAAGAATCTAGCCATGGGCTGTGCACCAGCAGCAGGCAAACAACAGCAGCACTCTGCTCTGAGCCCTAAGGTAGCAGAAAATTGTGTTGGCTGTGAGCATTGCACGACTTACTGCCCTGTAAATGCCATTACGGTAGATGGTAAGGCGGCAATCGGAGAGGGGTGTATTGGCTGTGGTGAATGTATTTCAATCTGTCCTGTGAGAGCAATCACACCTCAATGGAAGACTGAAATACCTGACTTTTTAGAGAAGCTTACAGAGTATGCTTATGGAGCAGCAAAGAACAAGCTTCACAGCACACTGTATATCAGCGTATTGATGAACATTACGCCGCTTTGTGATTGTTATGGATTTAGCGGCGCATATATCGTGCCTGACATCGGAATATTGGCCTCAATGGATCCAGTTGCAATTGATGCAGCTTCTTATGATTTGGTAAATCAACAGCTAGGCAATGCAAACAGCAGTCTAAAAACAAACCTTGAAAAGGGTGAGGATAAGTTCAAAGGCTTGTATCATAATATAGATGCTGAAATTCAGATTCATTATGGACATGAGATTGGACTTGGAAACAAGGAATATGAGCTCATAAAGATATAGGTCATGAAATAAAGAAATAAATTCCAAAAACCACTTGAATAGATGGAATAAATGAGATATATTAAAACTATAGATAAATTGAATACTGGATGATAGTTTGCGGGAGAGACCCTAAGGGGCGCCGAAGGAGTAAGTTTATGACAGCCATAAATGAAGCTCTCAGGCAAAAGGACCGCATGCTGGACAGCCCTCTGGAAAGCATAGCACCGAAGGATCAATTCTAGATGACGTTGTATGTCATATAAGAAGAATATCTCAGGTTAATGACAGAGGTAGAGGCGATCCTCTACTTCTGTTTTTTTTTATGGTATTGTTAAATTTTTGACTAATAGGAATATATCTTTATTCTAAATATATTTTATAGTATGAATTTCAAATGGATAGAAAGCGAAATATAGGAATGTGAGGGAAATAACTTGAACAAAAAAGCCCTTGTTATTACAAATAATCCAGAAGTATATAAAAGATACGAAAGCAACCATCAAATGGTATTCATGCAAGGCGGCTATTACGATGTACTAGTGGAGGTAAGAAATCTAGTCCACAAAGGCTATGAGTTGATTACACATCCTCTTGCAGGAAGCATAAAACCCAATGAAACGCCCTATAGAAGTATTGTTGTAAAACAAGGAACAAATACGAATTTGCAGTCAGTAGAAATCATAGAAGCAAGCATTCAAGCCTATGAAAAATTTGAAAGGATGACAACAAAGTGGAACCAAAGCACACTTGAAGACTTTCAATTTGTTGACTTGAAATTGTTTGAAAGTGCACTAGAAGATTCAAGTTTTTACATTTAACCTTACCGAAGGAGGACCAATATGAGCAAAATATATGATGTTGCCATAGTAGGCGGAGGACCCGCAGGCCTAACTGCAGGGCTCTATGCTGCAAGAGCAAAAATGAGTGCAGTAATCATAGAAAAAGGCAAATGGGGAGGTCAAGCTTCAACTACAGAAGAGCTGGAGAATTATCCAGGATCAATAGAGCATCCAACGGGACCATCGGTTACAGAACGTATGAAAAATCAGGCAGAGGCTTTTGGAGCAGAGTGCATGAAGGCAGAGGTTACAGGCTTTGA
Source organism: Clostridia bacterium (assembly GCA_029256365.1). Lineage (GTDB taxonomy): Bacteria > Bacillota > Clostridia > Lutisporales > Lutisporaceae > GWB2-37-7. The sequence continues at coordinate 1,116 of JAQSYB010000157.1, read as the reverse complement.
CTTTTCAGATAAGATAAAGATCGTGAAGCTTTCAAAGGGAGAAATTCAAGCGAAATCCGTTATTTTTGCTGCTGGTGCACAGCCAATGCTCTTGGGAGCAAAGGGAGAGCTTGAATTAAGGGGTAAGGGAGTCTCCTATTGCGCAACCTGTGACGCCGACTTCTTTACAGAGCTTGAGGTAGTTGCCATCGGAGGCGGGGATACCGCAGTTGAGGAATCTATATACCTTACAAGATTTGCTGAAAAGGTAACAATTGTACATAGAAGAGATGAATTTAGAGCTGCAAAGTCTATCGTAGAAAAGGCTATGAAAAATGATAAAATCAACGTAATATGGAATTCTGTTGTAGAAGAAATTTACGGTGATGGCATCGTTGAAGGTCTTAAACTCAAAAATATCCAAACTGGCGAAATAACGGATTTGAAAACCGATGGAGTATTCGTATTTGTGGGTACAAAACCGATAACAGAAACCATAAAAGGGTTTGTAGAAATGGATGCAAAGGGCTACATCGTTGCTGACGAGGAAATGAGAACCTCAGTGGAAGGTGTATTTGCAGCAGGAGATGTAAGAGTGAAGTCCTTAAGGCAAGTAATTACAGCCTGTGCTGATGGTGCTGTGGCAGCTGTCAATGCAGAAAAATACATAGAGAAGACCTTTGAACACATCACATTGCCTGATGCAAAAAAAGAAGGCGGATGGATTTAGTGTAAGACGTGTAAAATAGACTAAAAAGTGAAATGCTTTTTATAAATCGCAATACAAAGGAGGTGATATTTATGTTAGAAGTTACAAAGGATAATTTTGAAGCTGAAGTGCTCCAAACATCAGGTGCTGTATTGGTAGATTTCTGGGGTGAAAAGTGTGAGCCATGCAAAGCATTAATGCCGGAAGTACACAAATTGGCAGAACAATATGGTGATAAGCTGAAAATGTGTAAGCTGAATACCAATGAAAATAGAAGGCTTGCCATTAGCCAAAGAGTACTGGGTTTGCCAACCTTTATCGTGTATAAAGATGGTGAAAGGTTAAAGGAAATGAGTGGTGCAGAAAACTGTACGCCAGAATCCATAGAGGCACTGATAAAAGAGTTCATATAATCATTCATATATAAC
>JAQSYB010000156.1 GCA_029256365.1 Clostridia bacterium | reverse complement strand
TCAAGTCTTTTAATTTACATAAAAAAACGCATAAACTGTATTAAATCAGAGCATAATATATTATGGTTGATGTAATTCTTTAATTTGAACAAATTTGGCTGAAATCGGGCATTGAAACTATAATATAATTAGGATATAATAAAAAAGCCGTCGGGGTGTAGCGCAGATTGGTAGCGCACATGGTTTGGGACCATGGGGCCGCAGGTTCAAGTCCTGTCACCCCGACCATTAAAATTAAACATGGCCCATTGGTCAAGTGGTTAAGACACCGCCCTTTCACGGCGGCTACAGGGGTTCGAACCCCCTATGGGTCACCAATTATGGGAGCATAGCTCAGCTGGGAGAGCACCTGCCTTACAAGCAGGGGGTCACAGGTTCGATCCCTGTTGTTCCCACCAAAACAATTTAATAAATAGAAATTCTTAGAATTTTTATTAGCGCTGGTGTAGCTCAATTGGTAGAGCAGCTGACTTGTAATCAGCAGGTCGCGGGTTCGAGTCCCATCACCAGCTCCACTATTTGGAGGAGTTCCCGAGCGGCCAAAGGGGGCAGACTGTAAATCTGTTGTCTCAGACTTCGATGGTTCGAATCCATCCTCCTCCACCATTTAAGTTTACAAAGTCCGAAAGGACTTTTTTGCTTTTAAAGCATGATAAATCCTAAAGTAGAAATACTAATGTTGAAGGAAAAGACGCGTTATTGACAATAATTATTGATTGTGATACGATAAGCTTAAATTAAAAATTAATACCTTATCAAGAGAGGTGGAGGGATATGGCCCAATGAAACCCGGCAACCGGCATAAGTACGGTGCCAATTCCTGCAAAGCAATTTTGCTTTGAGAGATGAGGGAGAGTTATAGTGATATTTTAACTCCTTCATTTGTGAAGGAGTTTTTTATTTCTCATTGCTTCGGAAGTAAGAATAGGTTCAAAATGACAAGCATTACAGCATTTGAAGAGCTGTAGCGAAAGTATAAGGTAAAATTTTTAATTGAATTTAAATATACATAAGATGGAGGTTTTTTATTATGATTAGAAAGTTTTTTACATCAGAGTCTGTAACAGAAGGGCATCCAGATAAAATCTGCGATCAAATATCCGATGCAGTTTTGGATGCTATATTAGAGAGTGACCCAATGGGTAGAGTTGCTTGTGAGACATCCGTAACGACAGGTTTGGTACTTGTAATGGGTGAGATATCCACATCTTGCTATGTTGATATACCAAAGATTGTTAGAAAGACAATAGAAGAAATCGGTTATACCAGAGCAAAGTATGGCTTTGATAGTGATACTTGTGGTGTTATAACTGCAATACATGAGCAATCAGAAGACATTGCACTAGGTGTTGATGAAGCATTGGAATCAAAAAAAGGCTTAATGTCCGATGCAGAGATCAATGCAACCGGTGCTGGAGACCAAGGAATGATGTTCGGATATGCTTGTGACGAGACTCCTGAGCTTATGCCAATGCCTATTTCTCTAGCTCATAAGCTTGCAATTAGATTGACACAGGTTAGAAAAGAAGGCATCTTGGATTATCTAAGACCAGATGGCAAGACACAGGTTACTGTGGAGTATGACGATGGTAAGCCAGTGAGGGTTGAAACAGTTGTTGTATCAACACAGCATAGTCCTGAAGTGGATCATGACACCATTGAAAGAGATATTATGGAAAATGTTATAAGACCAATCATTCCTGAGGAAATGCTAGACAAGGGAACAAAGTACTTCATCAATCCTACAGGAAGATTTGTAATAGGGGGACCACACGGCGACTCTGGCTTGACTGGTAGAAAAATCATAGTGGATACTTATGGAGGCTACGCAAGACACGGTGGTGGTGCTTTCTCAGGAAAGGATCCAACAAAGGTAGATAGATCAGCATCCTATGCAACAAGATATGTTGCAAAAAACATTGTAGCTGCAGGTCTTGCTTCCAAGTGTGAAGTACAGGTTGCCTATGCAATCGGTGTTGCAAAACCAGTTTCCATATTGGTAGAAACCTTTGGAACAGGTAAGATTGCGGACGAGAAGATATCAGAAATCGTTGCAAAGGTATTTGATCTAAGACCGGCTGCTATTATAAGAGATTTAGACTTAAGAAAGCCTATATATAGACAGGTTGCAGCATATGGACATATGGGCAGAACAGATATCAATGTACCATGGGAAAAACTAGATAAAGTAGAAGAAATAAAGAAACTAGCAGGAATATAAATAAAACAGCCGAAAGGCTGTTTTTGTTTTGTGGGCAGAGTGGGTAGACGGCGGGACGACACATGGGCCATCCCCTACATTTGAATTTCCGTAGGGGCTGACCAAGGCTGTATTCCGTAAAGAATGCAGCTCGTGTCAGCCCGCTAATAAAATAAATTAAATGTTTTAAACTCTACCTATTTCACTTATAATAATTACAGCGGTATAAAAAGCAGAGGTGATGCGAATTGGATGAAATTCAAGGAACCATATATGATGTAGTTTTTAGAAATGAACAAAATGGCTACTCCGTAGTAGAATTGGAAAGCGACAAAAACATTGTTACTGTGGTAGGCTATTTTGCATATATAAATATGGGTGAAACCATTAAAATTTATGGCACTTGGGTGCAGCACCCTGATTACGGAAAACAGTTTAAAATGGATACCTATAGCACTGTCACCCCCTCGACCTTGTATGGAATAGAGAAATATCTCGCCTCGGGTTTGATTGCAGGAATAGGTCCACATACAGCAAAAAAAATTGTTGAGAAGTTTGGATTGAATACCTTTGATATTATTCAATACAATCCAGACAGATTATCTGAGGTAGAGGGTATAGGTGACAAGAAGGCTGCTAAAATTTTTGAAGCTTTCCAAGAACAGAAAGAGCTTAAGGACATTATGATGTTCTTAGAGCAATATGATATAAGTCCAAATTATGCAGTGAAAATTTATAAGGCCTATGGGGCAAACACCGTCGCGGTGATAAAGCAAAACCCATATAGACTGGCTGATGATATATTTGGTATAGGCTTTAAGATGTCTGATAAAATTGCATTGTCCATGGGGATACCTATGGATTCGGAGCAAAGAATAAGCTCCGCTACAAAATACAATTTGAATTGCTTTCATGGGAATGGTCACACCTTTGCCCCCCAAGAAGATCTTTGCAGAATTACGGCTGAGCTTTTGGGTGTGGATGAGGAGGTTGTACAGGAGAACATTATCAAGCTTTTCATAAACAAAGAGCTGGTGGTAGAAAGCCTAGGAGATACTCGTGCGGTATATTCAACTGGCTTTTTCAAAGCTGAGGCAGGCGTTGCGCGAAGGATGCTGCAGCTGCGGATGTACAATTTGTCTAAGCTAAGTGTAGATGTTGAGAAAGAGCTGCAGAAACTGGAAAAAAGTCAAGGAATTACTTTGGCAGAGAATCAGAAAATGGCAGTGAAAGAAGCAATGAGCAATGGAGTGCTGGTGGTTACAGGGGGTCCGGGGACAGGGAAAACCACTACCATAAAGACTATCATTGATATGTTCGAAGGGAAAGGGATGTCTGTTTTACTGGCAGCTCCAACGGGGAGAGCAGCAAAGCGCATGCAAGAAGCGACGGGCAAAGAAGCCAAGACCCTACATCGTCTGCTGGAATTTGGTTTTGGGGAAAGCGACGAGGAAATGTTTTTCCAAAAAAATGAGGACTCTCCATTGGAATGCGATGCCATCATTGTGGATGAGGTATCCATGATAGATATCATCTTGATGAACAATTTGTTAAAAGCCGTGGCAGAAGGTACAAGGCTGGTGCTGGTTGGAGATATGGATCAGCTTCCATCTGTGGGGCCGGGAAATGTTCTAAGAGACATTATAGAAAGCGAATCGGTGCCTATCGTTCGATTGAATGAAATATTCCGTCAAGCTCAAGAGAGCTTAATCGTGGTCAATGCCCATCGAATTAACAATGGAGAAGCGCCAATACTGGATCAAAAGCAGAAGGATTTCTTCTTTATGAGGCAGGATGAGCAGGGAGCTATCGTAAATACGATTGTGGAGCTTTGTAGACAAAGACTGCCCAAATATTACAATACAACCTTTTTAGAAGGGATACAGGTGCTTTCGCCCATGAAGAAAGGGCCTTGCGGGATTATAAGCCTTAATAATGAGCTGCAGAAGATGCTGAATCCCGAAGCGCCGAATAAAAAAGAGAAGCAATTCAGAGACTTTACCTTTAGAGTTGGTGACAAGGTAATGCAGGTTAAAAATAATTATAAAATGAAATGGCAAAGCATTGTGGACTTTGAAAAAGAAGGTGAAGGGGTCTTCAATGGAGATATGGGCGTTATTATAAATATTGACACAGAAGAGCAGGTCATTGAAGTGGTATACGACAATGAGAAGCTGGTAAGATATGATTTTGCTCTGCTAGATGAGCTGGAGCTTGCCTATGCATTAACTGTTCATAAAAGCCAAGGCTCGGAGTTTCCTATACTGGTTATGCCTGTTACATTTGGTCCTAAGATGCTGCTCACTAGAAACCTTTTGTATACTGCTTTAACGAGAGCAAAGCAAACTGTAGTGTTGGTAGGCAGTGAAAAATACGTGCATCAAATGATTGAAAACAATCATATCACAAGAAGATACTCAGGATTGAAAACTAGGCTTGTAAAAATGGCGGAAATGCTTTAGCTGCAGGATAAGCAGCCCCTGAGGATAGTGAGGTGTAATGTGGGAAATATCATAAAGAATTTTATAGAGCTTCTGTATCCAAAGCACACAAAATGCTGTTTGTGCAGTAGTGATGCTAGAGGAGCAGTTTGCAGCTCTTGCTTGACTTCGCTTGAGTATTTAGAGGGCAACGTTTGTCTGAAATGTGGAAAAGGAATAGATGATGATTACCAAGG
>JAQSYB010000155.1 GCA_029256365.1 Clostridia bacterium | reverse complement strand
ATAGTTTTGCGCTATAGTAGGAGTTTTCTTATGCAATGGGATTGGCATGATGTTTAATCTGTTGTAATCGTAGTGTTCTATATACGAATATAAACATCTTAATTGAAAAAGGGTGTTGACAGGATGCCGTAGTAGATTTATAATAAGCAAGTGATGATAATGATAATCATTATCATCACTTAATCAGATAAGCATCTTAATCGAATAAGCTTTTCTTACTTTGATTCATGGAGGTTTAATGATGGAACGCCTATATACAGAGGACATAAGCATAAGCTATGGTGATCGTTTGGTTGTGAATGGCCTCAGTGTAGAATTTCCAAACAAAAAGATTACTGCCATTATTGGTTCAAACGGTTGTGGAAAGTCCACCTTGTTAAAAGCGATTACTCGTATTATTACCCAGCAATCTGGTGCAGTCATTTTAGATGGACAGAATATTTTGAAGGAAAATACCAAGGCCCTTGCGAAAAAAATGGCAATTCTTCCTCAAACCCCAGAAGGAGCAAGCGGGCTAACTGTAGGAGAACTGGTTTCATATGGACGTTTTCCCTATCAAAATGGTTTTGGACGTTTAACAAAAAAAGACTATGAGGTAATTGACTGGGCACTTGAAGTCACTGGGACAAAGGACTATAAGTACCGCAACCTAGATGCACTTTCAGGGGGACAACGTCAAAGAGTCTGGATTGCAATGGCCCTTGCTCAAGAAACAGATATTATATTTCTTGATGAGCCTACCACCTATTTGGATATGGCGCACCAACTAGAAGTATTGGAGCTTTTACAAAGACTGAATTTAGAACAGGGTAGAACTGTGGTGATGGTTCTTCATGATTTGAATCAAGCAGCTCGATTTGCTGATTATATTATTGCTCTAAAAGATGGAGAGGTAGTAAAGGCTGGAAATTGCAAAGAAGTAATGACCAAGAATGTCTTGAGAGAGGTATTTCAAATAGATGCTGAAATTGGTAAAGATCCTCGAACCAACAAACCTATGTGTACAACATATAATCTAATAAAAGGAGAATATAAAAATGAAGAAAAAATTAATACCTATGCTGCTCGTATTTGTGCTAATTATTAGTGCCTGCAGCAACAAATCAATAGCAGATGAAGCTGCCAAGTCAATAGAGGAAAATAAACCAACAACAATCACATACCAAGCTGAAAATGGCCCTATTGAGGTACCAGCCGAACCACAGCGAGTAGTTGTGTTGGATTCCTTTGTAGCGGGTCACGTTATGGCGCTTGATATCAATATCGTTGGTACTGATATATGGGCAAAATCCAATCCTAGATATGAGCAATATATTAAAGATGCTGTAGAAGTATCAGATCAAGATCTAGAAACCATCATCGAGTTGGAGCCAGACTTGATTATAGCAGCTTCTACCACTAACAATTTAGAGAAGCTAAATGAAATTGCTCCGACTGTTGCATATACATATGGAAAGGTTGATTACCTAACTCAGTATTTAGAGATTGGCAAATTACTCAATAAAGAAACGGAAGCACAAGCTTGGATAGATGATTTTAAAGCACGAGCTCAAAAAGCTGGAGAAGATATAAAAGCAAAAATAGGTGCGGATGCAACAATCTCTGTGATAGAAAGCTTCGAAAAACAGATCTATGTATTCGGAGACAATTGGGGCCGTGGCACAGAAATCATTTATCAGGAAATGAAATTGGAAATGCCTGAGAAGGTAAAAGAAATGGCATTAAAAGAGGGGTACTATGCATTGTCAGCGGAGGTTTTGCCTGAATTTGCAGGAGACTATGTAATCTTCAGCAAGAGCCCTGAAGCAGACCATTCCTTCCAAGAGACAGATACATATCAGAGCATTCCTGCTGTGAAAAATGGCCGGGTATTTGAAGTCAATGCGAAGGAATTCTATTTTAATGATCCTATTACCCTAGATTATCAATTGGAATTCTTTACAAAAAGCTTATTGGGCAACTAAAACGACGAGAGGAATTCTAAAGAGTTCCTCTCGCTTTGTTAATAGCCATTTGCGAAGCAAATCTGGGCAAAAGGCGAAGGCGCTCGATGCGCCGAGACTTTTATTAAAGCTCTATGTTGATATTTATGTGAACGGCAGATTTTAAACATTCTGATATTAGATAACATGTCATTCTGAACGCAGTGAAGAATCTTAAGGTCCTTCGGTCGCCGCTCCTTCAAGTGACAGCATGAATATTCCTTACAGCAGCACAATTACTTAACCGAACCATTATAATAAGAAAGATGAGACAAGAAGATGACGGAAAATCAGCGTTATATACCATTTCCCATTAAAATATTGATAGCTGTACTGGCATTCATTGGAATGTTTGCGGCGGCAATGGTTTTGGGTGCTGCAGACATCAATCTTAAGGATGTTTGGGCAGCTCTCGCTACCAACACAACAAGTGACAAAATATTGATTATTCGTGAGATTCGATTGCCACGTGAAATAGCTGCAATTTTAGTTGGAGCAGCATTAGCTGTTTCTGGTGCAGTCATGCAAGGCATGACCAAAAACCCTCTTGCTGACCCAGGATTGCTTGGACTAACTGCTGGTGCAAATGCTGCATTGGCTCTTGTCATTGCATTTTTTCCTACAGCCAATTACTATGGGATTATTATTGCTTGTTTTATTGGTTCTGCCACAGGAGCCATTTTAGTTTTGGGGATTAGCTCCTTAAAAAAAGGCGGCTTTGCACCATTTCGAGTTGTATTAGCTGGTGCGGCTGTATCAGCCCTTCTTTATGCCGTTGCAGAAGGTGTTGGAATAACCTTTAGGATTTCAAAGGAAGTATCTATGTGGACTGCAGGGGGATTGATAGGTACCTCTTGGAAGCAGCTTCAGATCGTTTCAATATTTATTTTAATTGGGCTACTGATTGCTATTTATCTTTCAAGACAACTTACCATACTTAGCTTAAGCGAAGAGGTGGCAGTCGGACTAGGACAGAAGACTGCACAAATTAAAGCAATACTTTTTTTGGTTATTATTTTGTTGGCTGGTACCTCTGTTGCACTTGCTGGAAATATGGTCTTTATTGGTTTAATGATACCCCATGTCGTTCGTGCAATTGTAGGAACAGATTATCGCTTTATCATACCTATGTCAGTTATATTAGGCGCTACCATGATGCTTTTGGCCGATACTCTTGGGCGTACAATCAATGCCCCCTATGAGACTCCTGTAGCAGCCATTGTTGCAATAATTGGCTTGCCATTCTTTCTATTTATTGTACATAAAGGAGGAAAAGGATTGGCATGATACAACCTGCAATCATAAAAAAACAACGACTTGCATTGTTCATCTTATTTATATTGATTACGATTACAATGATTGTTGGGATGGGAATGGGACACTCATCTGTTTCCTATGATAGACTTATTCCAACTATTCTCGGGGAAGGTACCTTCAAAGAGGAGTTTGTTTTGTTCTCTGTTCGCTTGCCGCGTATTATCATTACACTTTTGGCAGGTATGGCACTTTCATTGTCCGGTGCAATTTTACAAGGAGTTACTCGTAACGATTTGGCGGATCCTGGTATGATAGGCATTAACTCTGGAGCGGGTGTAGCCATTGCTATTTTATTTCTGTTTATTAATATCGATGCAGGGGAGTTTGCATTTTTGCTTCCCGTTGTCGCTTTTGCTGGTGCACTCATTACAGCATGCATCATCTATTTATTTTCCTATAACAAGCAATATGGCCTCCATCCCACTAGGCTAGTGCTAATTGGTGTTGGGTGCTCCATGGCGCTTTCAGGATTGATGATTGTACTGATATCCTCGGCAGATCGAATAAAGGTAGAATTTATTGCCAAATGGCTTGCGGGAAATATTTGGGGTACAGACTGGCCATTTATATTGGCAATTCTTCCATGGTTAATTGTTTTGATCCCCTTTGCCTTGTACAAAGCAAGTCGTCTAAACATACTTGGATTAAGTGAGCCTGTGGCCGTCGGACTTGGTTTATCCATTGAAAAAGAACGAATCCACCTTCTGCTTGCAGCTGTGGCTCTGGCGGCTTCTGCAGTATCCGTCACTGGAGGCATTTCATTTATTGGACTAATGGCTCCACACATGTCTAAGGCCATAGTGGGACCAAGGAATCAGCTGTTTATTCCTGTCGCCATTCTACTAGGAGGCTGGATTCTGTTGTTTGCAGATACATTAGGACGCTATTTGGTTCAACCTGCAGGTATGCCAGCAGGCATTATGGTGGCATTGATCGGAGCACCGTATTTTGTGTATATATTGATTAAAAAGTAGTAATTGAAGGCTTCTCTCAGACTGATGCTCTGGGGGGAGCCTTTTATGTTTGCAATGATATTTTATACTTTAAATACAATATTTGACATTCGAATGCTTCCATGTTAAAATGTGAATGAATAAAAAAATATTCATTCACATTGTAGGAGGTTAGCCAATGAGAGATAAGAAGGAAGAAATATTAAAATACGGGAGAGAGCTATTTTGCTCCAAAGGATTTAAAGATACGAATGTTGCTGACATAACAGAATTGGCGGGTATAGGGGTAGGTACTTTTTATAACTACTACTCTTCTAAGGATAAACTTTTTATGGAGATTTTTTTAGATGAAAATGTAAAACTTAAAAAAAGTATTATGGAGTCTATTGATCCGGAGGATGAACCCGTAAAGTTGATTAAGGAATTTTTATCGCGAAATATCAGTGGAATGAACGCCAATCCAATACTGAAGCAATGGTATAACAGGGATGTATTCATCAGGCTGGAACAACAATATCGTGAAGAAAACGGAAACAATGCTGTGGATTTCCTATATGGCAATTCTGCAGAGTTAGTTAAAAAATGGCAAGCTGAAGGTAAGATGAGAGATGATATAGATTCCGAGTTTATCATGGCAATTTTTGCAGCAATAATAAATATAGACACCCATAAAGAGGAAATTGGAATTCAATTTTTTCCAAGGATTTTAGATTACTTTACAGAGTTTGTAATGAAAGGACTAATGGATAGTCCTAAATAGGAGGATTGACATTGACCATATGCATGGAAGCCCAGTCCATAAACTTTGGAATGGGTACAGTA
>JAQSYB010000154.1 GCA_029256365.1 Clostridia bacterium | reverse complement strand
GGGAGAAGCTCAAAAATTTATAAAAGACAATAAAGATCCTATAATAGCATCAGTGGCTACAATTCATGTTATTCAAGAAGATAAAGATAAAAAAGGCATAGTTGTAGCTAGTAAAAATTACGACTTTAGCAAAAAAGATGATATTGAAATATACCAAAATGATATCAAAGAGTTAAAAGAGAAAAAGTTAAGTAAACTAAGTAGTTTTGATATAATACAACCTATGGCAGAAGATAATCATGGCGGTTATATAATTACTGGACTGAATGTTACTCAAATATCATCTTCGTATGACATCGAGTTTCAATTACAGGGCTATTGGGAGTGGCAAACTACAATACTTGTAAGTGCATACGATAGGGTTGGACTAGGATGGACAGATTGGTTTAGCAGTTCGGAAGGCTCTCAGCTAGCTTTTGGAAACAGGTATTATGACGGACAAAGTATTACGTTAACAAAACACCCATATAATAATCCTGGATATTTTAATAAGGGCGTTATATGGAAGCATCAATCGGCATATAAATCATATGGAAATGTTTTAGCTAGAATTTATAATGGCGATATAGGTCCTAAACAAGTTGGAATCTGGTTTGAATATGCCGCGCCAGGAGGACCTACAAGTGATGATAGCTGGTCTGTTGATGTTATAGATATGTTCTTCTCGTATTTTGGATATCCTGTTCCAACGAATATTTATCATTTCCAAACATTTGTAACTAGAAATGTCTAGTTTATAAATGTTGAGACTAAGATAATAGCATAGAAAGGGACCTGTTGGCTATCTTCTTGATTCGCGCTGCATAGGCGTAGTCAAAGAGTGAAGATAGCTGACAGGTTCTTATAAGGCAAGATATATCGGATAAGGAAGATTGATGTAACACATAGCTATCCGAAGGTATACTATGTAGAGATAGCTAGTGAACGAGTATAAGCTGCTTTCCTTTAATTGCTGCCTTACAAATTTATAAAAATATCAAAGGATTATAAATTGAAGACATATATAATATTTTGTATAATAGTTATAGAAGAAATTTCTAGGGGGTGCATAACATTAACGTTTTCAAAAAAATATTGCCGGGAATTTTAATTCTAAGCATACTAGTAAACGTATACTATATAACAGTATTTTCACAATCAACTAAGTTTGATAAGTCTAAAACAGCGCTCTTAATTACAATATATATGGATCATCTCCGTACTTTTACAGAATATGTTGATTTACTATCAGATAATCCGAATGATACACAAACTATAAATGTATTGATAGATCAGTCAAATGAAATAAAAGCAATTTTGGATGGTGCAAATTTCTATTCGTTTAAACATATGAGTAAATTGCATACGAGTTTAAATTCCATTACCAAGCAGGTATTTGATTTGGCATATAGCTGTAGGTCAGGTATAAATTCAAAAGAACAAATGGATGATATCAAATACATTAATAATAATTTTAAAGATATCCTTCGTTACTTTGATGAAATTAGATTTAATATTTCCTCTAATAAATTAGAAAATGACTACTTATTTAGAAAACAAGTTGAAGTATCCAATGAGATTAATAAAAAAGTAGAGCTAATTCATAAAAGACTATCAAAACAATAAGTGCCGGTCACGGTGTTTAGTCGGTTATATAACTCTTGGATAAGTAATATTGATAAACAGAAAGCCTCTTGATGTTCAAGAGGTTTTCGTTGTTTTTTGGATATAAAATCCATGTGACATGGTCACAGATAATAATTTCAAATTCTATATAATTAAAGCTGTAGACAATTTGAAAATAAAGAGATTAAAATGTAAAATTAAGGAGAGATGAAAATGTTTGATTTTTTCAAAAAAGATAATAGCAAAGTGGTTCATGTAAATGATATGGAACAACTGATTGGTAAAGTGGAGTTAATTGATATAAGAGAACCCTATGAATATAAAAGCGGGAGCTTGAAAACTGCGAAAAATATTCCCATGGGGACTTTATTAGCAAGCGCTGAGAGATATTTAACGAAAGATAAGACATACTACATCCTTTGCCAATCTGGTGCTAGAAGTGGAAGAACTGTAAAACAACTTACCAATTTAGGTTTTGATGTAATCAATGTTGCCGGGGGAATGGGTTCTTACGTAGGGACAAATAGAAAGTAAAGAATAAGATTAGGAGGAATATATGATGGGACAAAAAATCGTAATCATTGGCGGGGTGGCAGGTGGAGCATCAGCTGCTGCAAGACTTCGAAGACATAGCGAAGAAGATCAGATTATTATGTTTGAAAGAGGGCCTCATGTTTCATTTTCGAATTGTTCACTTCCATATCATTTAAGTGGCGTCATTCAGGATGCAGAGGATCTGGTTTTAATGGATCCGAAGCTATTCTTAACGCAATATAATATTGATGCACGGGTAAATAGTGAGGTTACTGCAATTGATAGGAAAAACAAAACGGTCATGGTTAAGAAGGTAGATTCAGGCGAAGAATACACGGAAGCTTATGATAAATTGATATTATCACCTGGGGCTTCTCCGATTGTACCAAAGTTTCCAGGAATCGAAAATGTAAATGTTTTCACTGTGAGAAACGTGGTTGACATTGATAGATTAAATAAATTTATCAGTCAAATGAATACCAAGGATGTTACAGTGATCGGCGGAGGCTTTATCGGGGTGGAGGTTGCTGAAAACCTAAGTGATGCTGGGTATGAGGTATCGCTGATAGAAGCAGCCGATCAGATTCTTAGACCCTTTGACTATGACATGGTTCAAATATTCCATAAGGTGTTATTGGATCATAAGGTAAATCTAATAATTGGAGATAAAGTAGAACGCTTTGAAAAAAACAAGGTTGTGCTAGGTTCTGGAAAAACAGTTTCTGCAAGCGCTGTGGTAATGGCCATCGGAGTAACTCCCGAAACGCAGCTTGCAAAGGAAGCTGGTCTGGAAATCGGAGAAACAGGAGCAATTAAAGTAAATAAAAACTATCAGACAAATGATTCTGATATCTATGCCGTAGGTGATGCAATAGAGGTTTACAATGCCTTGACCCACTCCATGACCAAATTGTCATTGGCAGGTCCAGCTCTAAAGCAGGCAAGATCCGTTGCTGACCATATTAACCATAAGAGTACCATAAACAAAGGATATATTGGCTCTTCGGCAATTAAAGTATTTGAATACAATGGAGCATCAACAGGCTTAAACGAAGCATTGATTAAGGTGTTAAATCTCAAAATCAATTATGACATCGTCCGTATCATTTTGTCAGACAAAGTGGGAATTATGCCAGATGCAGCGCCAATGCATTTCAAACTGCTCTTCGAAGTTCCTACAGGAAAGATTCTTGGCGCACAGGCTATTGGAAAAGGTGATGTTACAAAACGTATTGATATAATTGCCACAGCTATCAAATTTGGCGGTACTGTTGAGGACTTAAAGGACTTAGAATTGAGCTATGCACCTCCTTTTTCAACTGGAAAAGACATAGTAAATCATGCAGGGTATGTAGGCTCAAATCTTTTGAATGCTGAATTTAAGCAGGTGAATGTAGATAAGGTAAGAGAGCTTGTTGAAAGCAATCAAATCATAATAGACATACGTGAGCGTCGCGAATATGAAAGAGGGCATGTAAAAGTGGCAAAAAACATTCCGTTAAGCGAGCTCCGTGAAAGAATGGATGAAATTCCAAAGGATAAGCCTGTATACCTTTATTGCAGAACAGGTCAAAGAAGCTATAATGCAAGCCTTGCTCTTCGAAATGCAGGTTATCATAATGCTTACAATATAACTGGAAGCTTTCTTGGATTGTCTTTCTATGAATACTTTAATGATCAGTCAACCAATAGAGAAAGCATTGTAACAGAATATAATTTTAGATAGACAATAATCTATAAAGGAGAATAAAACATGAGTGTATTTAAAATAACAAAAAATAATTTTGAACAAGAAGTGATCAATTCAGACAAACCTGTATTGCTAGACTTTTGGGCATCCTGGTGCGGGCCTTGCAGAATGGTAGGTCCTATCGTTGAACAGGTAGCAGAAGAAACCATCAATAAGGCGAAAGTTTGCAAAATCAATGTAGATGAGGAGCCTGAATTGGCACAGGCATTTAGTATTATGAGTATCCCAACACTTATTGTGATGAAACATGGCAAGGTTGTTCATAATGTAGTCGGTGTAAAGCAAAAACAAGCAATCTTATCCATGCTTCAGTAATTCTTGAAAAGGACAGCGCTCACGCCCCGTTGAGTCTGTCCTTTGTTTTTCTAAAAATTTTATACAAGCTCTTTTAGTTTATTTTTATCAAGCACATGGATGGAGCCTCTTGACTGCTCAAGGATACCTTGTGATTGAAATACTTTCAACATGCGTGAAACAACCTCTCGTGCACTTCCGATATATTTTGCAATCTGTTCCTGCGTAATATGGAGCTCTGTTGAATTTGTTTTTGTAATTTCATCTAGCAAGAAGATGGCTAACCTTTTATCAAAGCTCATAAATAGAATTTGCTCCATGGCCCACATGACATCTGAAAATCGCTCAATGGTATTTCGATATGCAAAATTTTCTACATATACGTTTTGCTTGCTGAGCTTACTGAATGCACCGATGTTGATAAGGTATGCTTCTGTGTCAACCTCAGCATCAATATGCACGTCGAAGGTGATGCTGTTTAAAACACAGGAGGCAGAGAGTATACAGATATCGCTAGGGGAAAGCCGATACAAGGTTATTTCACGTCCATCCTCTGACAGTCGTGCTGTGAATGTTGACACCCTTGTGATATGATACTTTTGTGATATTGCTTTCCAGCAGATTTATTTCTGAAGCGCTTAATTTATCCCAAAAATCCAGGTGAGAGCTGATAAATTTCAATTCATCTTTTTTAATCATAATTAATCCCCCAATCCTAGCTTTATTATATCAAATTCTATGCATGAAAATAAGCGATAAGGATAGTTTAATTTAAAAAACCTCCATGCAATCTGTGAGTGAGGCAGGAGGTCTATTTTTCATCCTTGTACGAATTGGTGTTTGGTAATATGTCAATAACTGTCTAACAGTCGTGCCTGGCACCATGTTTTTGTCAAAATAGCATTTCGTCTTTCAATTCACTTGCTATTTATCATAAACATAAAAAATATATCGCTAAACGATAAATTGATATTGCGTATCAATAATGCATATGCTATACTACAATCATTAAATGGAAATTCTCAGAATATAGTGGAGGATGATTC
>JAQSYB010000153.1 GCA_029256365.1 Clostridia bacterium | reverse complement strand
CAATATATGATATCAAGCAGTGAGGCATTTATCAGAGATGAGAGTGATAACATATTGGGTGTTGTTATTGTATTTCGAGATGTCACAGAAGAGAAGAAAAAGGAAGAGGAAGTAAGGTATTTAGGTTATCATGATAAATTAACAGGACTTTATAATCGTGCATATTTTGAGGAAGCGCTTATGGGGTTAAATGATGAAAAATATTTACCTCTCGGAATAATAATGGGAGATTCCAATGGCCTTAAAATGGTAAATGATATCTTTGGGCATGAGGAAGGCGACAAGTTATTAAAGAGCGTAGGGGAAATATTCATGACCACATGTGGAAGAGATGATATTGTTGCTCGAGTGGGCGGTGATGAATTTGCAGTAATCCTTCCCCGCACCAGTCAGGAAAAGACCAACTTAATTATTTCAAATTTGAAACAAATGTGTAACTTTGGAATTGTTAAGCCAATCAGTTCAAGTATCGCACTTGGGGCTGCAATAAAGTTCAGTATGGATGAAGATATATCAAAAACATATAAACTAGCGGAAGACAGGATGTATAATAACAAACTTGTGGAAAGCAAAAGCACAAGAAGCTCAATCATATCTTCCCTAAAGAAAACACTAGAGGAGAGGACCCATGAGACTGAGGCCCATGCACAGCGTATGAAGGAGCTCTCCATGAGCATCGGCAAAACGATGAATTTATATAACAATGAGTTGGATGAGCTTTCGCTATTGGCAATGCTGCATGACATAGGGAAAATTGCAATTCCAGATTATATTCTCGGTAAGCCCTCTAAATTAACCGAGGAAGAGTGGAAGATTATGAAAGGCCACTGTGAAATTGGCTATCGCATAGCGGTTGCTTCTCCTGAACTTGCACATATAGCAAATCTGATACTCAGCCATCATGAGCGATGGGATGGTAGGGGATATCCTCAGGGACTTAGAAATGAGGAAATACCGTTGCTCTCCAGGATAATTGCTGTTGTTGATGCATATGATGCCATGACAAGTGATAGGCCTTATCATGCAGCAATTTCAAGGGAGGATGCGCTAATAGAGCTTGAAAGATGCAGTGGAAATCAGTTTGATCCTTATGTAGTAGAACAGTTTATTGCAGTCATGAAAATGATTTAAGCTGGCAATCGGATGGGTATACTTAAAAAGATATCTTCACTTTGAAATGTGAAAAAAGAGATTTGATGTGTTATAATATACCTTCTAGACCTAATAATATGCATAATATAAGAAAGAGGTGAGTGAAGAAATTTTTCTTACGATATACGCTTACGTTGTAGTTTGAAAAGTCTCTACCTATGATGAATGAAAACGATAGAATAGATAAGAAGTATTCAAATTGGAAGGCTCAAACCATTATGTTTATATCCAGTCAGACGATATCCTTGTTTGGCTCAGCCTTGGTGCAATTTGCGATTATCTGGTACATAGCTAGGTCCACCAATTCGGGAATGATGGTAACGATTTCATCCATTTGCGCATTTTTGCCGCAGCTGGTTATTTCTTTATTTGCTGGAGTGTGGGCAGATCGGTACAACAGAAAGATTTTGATTATACTATCTGATGGATTAATCGCTACCTCGACTCTGATATTGGCCATTGTATTTTTAATGGGCTATAACAGTATATGGCTGTTATTCTTGGTTTCAGCTGTGCGTTCTCTTGGGGCAGGAATGCAAACTCCTGCAGTAGGTGCAATGATACCTCAAATAGTTCCAGAAGATAAGCTTATGAGAGTGAATGGAATAAATGGAACAATTCAATCTATGATATTTTTTGTTGCTCCTGCAATTGGAGGGGCGATTCTGACCTTTGGCACCTTTGAATCCATCATGCTGATAGATGTCTTTACAGCTATGATTGCAATTGTAATTCTGTTGACCTTAAAGATTACGCCTCACAAAAAAGCCCTTGAGAAGGTTGAGACGGATTATTTTTACGATTTAAAGGAAGGGATTCGATATTCCTTTCATAATAATTTTGTAAGGAACTTAATTTCCTTTTATGCCATCATGATGTTTTTGGTTGTACCAGCTGCTTTTCTTAATGTTCTGATGGTCACACGGACTTATGGAAGTGAGTATTGGAAGCTTACAGCAAATGAAATGAGCTTTTTCGCGGGCTCAATTATAGGCGGAATCATTATGTCATCCTGGGGAGGCTTCAAGAATCGTGTTGCTTCTATTGCTGTAGGCTGCATTACTTTTGGTGCTCTAACAGTTGCTATTGGAGTTATAAATGAATTCTATTTTTATCTAGGAATCATGTTTTTAACTGGTATGACAATGCCATTATTCAATGTTCCGAGTATGGTGCTCCTTCAAGAAAAAGTAGAAAACAGCATGCAAGGCAGAGTTTTCAGCTTTGTTTCTATCGTTTCCTCCGGAGTAATGCCTTTGGGAATGGCGATATTTGGACCCATGGCTGATGCTGTTAGAATACAAGTGCTGATGATTGGAAGTGGTGCAGCTCTAATTTTGTTAGGGATTGCTATTTTCTATAAAAGGTCCTTTCTAAAGGAAGGCATCAAGGCAGCAGAAGAAGCTGTATAAGGTTATTCTAGAACATATAAAAAGCACTGGGATTCGTACACAATCCCAGTGCTTTGCTTTTTTAAATTAAGCTTTGTTAACAATCAATGCTAGAGCATGTCATTCTGAACGCAGTGAAGAATCTTAAGATCCTTCAGTCGCCCTGCTCCTTCAGGATGACAGCGCGAATATTGCTTTAGCACAATTGTTTAACAGAGCCAAAATTAAGAGCTCAAATTGCTTGTGTTTCGTTCTGCAATTTGCATTTGAATGCTTTCAACAGCTGCTCTATTTAAGGAGTATTTTTTTACACTTAGAAAAGCGGCTCCAAAGCTTAAGGTTGTAGAGATGCTCAATACATAACCAAGAATTGTAACTGTGCTGTCAGATTGAACCGGCAGGTTTGAATTGAACTTTATGATATCTAAAATAAAACCTACAAGCAGCAAGGTAATGGATTGTGAAAACTTATAAAATAAGGTTAAGCAGCCGTAATAGGTACCTTCAGAGCGTTTTCCGATGTTTAGTTCCTCTAAATCAATAATATCAGCTATCATTGAAAGAGGAAGTGTAAAGAGTCCTCCAGTGCCAAAGCCTGCAAGCATTGCAAAGGGTAAAAAGTATAAGGCATTGCCTAAAATATGATTCTTAAGCACAACCAGGGCAAAGAAATAAGCAGAAGCAATTATGCAAAGCCCTAGTCCAAGCTTAATAGAGGGCTTCTTATCTATCTTTTTTGATATATAGGTCCATGCTGGCTGTGAAAGAATACTGAAGGCAAATTGTGTTCCTACCATTAATGCAATTTGTTCATTGCTTAGGGTAAAGGTATAAGTAAAAACGTGGAGTCCTATATTGCTAAACATTGCTGAAGCGATATTGTTAAACATATAGGTGAAAGCGACGGATCGAAACAATGAATCGCCGATGATACCCTTGAAGGATGTCAATATATTACGCAGGCTTACCTTTTCAACAGGCTGATTCTCGGTTAATCGCAATATCGGAATATACTTCTTCGTAAAGAAGAAACAAAGCATAGAAAATACAATTATAATAATGGATGAAAAAACACCCATAGAGCTGTAGGATTTTGGATTCAATTGCCCAACTGGAAACTCAACACTTGGTTGAAAGAATAGATACAGTAAAACAACAGAAACAAAGAATAGACCTAATAAGAAAAATATAGTCTTAATTCCCTGTATGCTTGTCCTTTCATTGTAGTCATTGGACAATTCTGCACCCAAAGCAGTATAGGGAGTGATAAATATTGTCATAAAGGTTTTTATTGCGATGATATCAATAAAAATTATAGTAAATTTTGTTATGACGGATAAATTACTGGGTATATTCCATAGAATCAAATTGCAAATACCTATGCCGAGACCCCCTATCAATAAATAGAGATGTCTTCTGCCAAAAATTTTTGATTTCGTATTGTCAGAAATATAACCCATCAGTGGATCGGTAATTGCATCCCACAGGATACTAATGCTGATTGCTATACCTACAAGGCTTCCTGGGATGTTGAGTATGGCAGTACAATAAAACATTAAGAAGGTACCTACTACTTGAATGGCAACGCCAACGCTAAAATTACCAATTCCATAGCTTAGCTTGTCGTAAATTGTTATTTTGTTGGATTTATCTAAAACATTATGATTATTCAAAATGAACTCCTTTACTAATATATTAGTAGTATATTGTTATATACGTATTAAGTTTTGTTTTTACTTCAATATATCATATCAAAGTTGCTAGAATAAGTGTACATTAATTTAATACACTAGTATATAGAAATAAAAGGATATGAAATAATAGGCTATTTTGTAATATTTTGCAGGAATACATAATGTTGTGAAGAATAATAATCTTTAATGGAATTTTCCATTAAAGACCATTATTCTTATAAAAACATGAAGCAATAAGTTCGACATTTCATATGGGGGGTTATTAGACTAAATATTATTTACTGGAGGTTTCGTATTAATGAAAAAAACAGCGTTTATAGGTATATTAATTGTTTTAATTATAGGATCCAGTCTATGGTCTTTTGCTGACAGCAATATTTATTATAACGATTATGCAGTGAAGCTATCTCAAATAGGTGTATTTAAAGGCACAGGAGCTGGATTTGAGCTGGAACGAGAGCCTACAAGATTAGAAGGTTTAATTATGCTAATCAGACTTATAGGTAAGGAAGCAGAGGCGATGAAGCTCAGCAAGGAAGTCTCTGCATTTACGGATGTACCTGACTGGGGTCGAGGATATGTAAATTATGCCTATAAGAACGGTTTGGCCAAGGGCATTGGAAATAATTTGTTTGGTGCCCAGGATAAAATAGACGGAAAATCCTATACAACTTTTTTGCTCAGGGCGTTGGGTTTT
>JAQSYB010000152.1 GCA_029256365.1 Clostridia bacterium | reverse complement strand
AGAGAACTTCAATACTCATAAGGCATCAAGTTATGTAGGAATAAATGTAGGTTGGGATATAGGTGCTGCAACTAACGTGAACCATATTTCATCAATGAGTGTTGATCTATATTCAGGTAATGATCTACTAGCTACAAATACAGGTATGATGAATAAGATAAGGACTGTTAAAGGTAGCAAATTTAGCACTCCGTTCATCATAGCAGAAGGAACATATACAGCCAACAAAAGCTGTTATAACAATAACAGATGTATATGGCAAAACATATACAGTAGAAAATGCAAACTTACAAGCAAGTGCACCAAGTCATCCGACATGGGAAGAGTTGTTCCCAGCAACTTATAGGAATGAAGAAGCAGCTGCATATGTTGTAGCAGAGAACTTCAATACACATAGTGGAGCAGACTATAAGGGAATAAACGTAGGCTTTGAATTAAAGAGTCTAAATACAGCTGACATAGCTAGCATGGAAGTAAGCCTTTTCAAAGATGGTGAAGAACCATTCGTTACAAATAGTGCGGATATGGATATGATAAATGAAGAGGCACCAGCAAAAGGCCATAGCACACCTTTCATCATTACTGAGGGAAGCTATGTAGAAGAATACTGGGACTTAGGAGAATTCGATTGGACAACAGATGATAGGCCTACCAAAGCAGTAATAACAATAGTAGACATATACAACAACATTTATATTGTAGAGAACAATAGCTTATCAGAATCAACAGCAGATTTTGAGACACTGATTACAGTTCCTGATACAACAGAACCAGTAATTAGTGCTGGCAGAGTTTACTTTGATGGCGTAAATAGAATCAACGTTGAGTTCGAGGTTAATGAGGATATAGATTTAAGTATGACTAGCTTGGGAAATATCGTGATAAGATATGGAACAATAGTAAATGATGAATTTGTAGATTTACTAAGAGCAAATGGTACTCCTGTAACAAAGAATAAATATTGGTCTGGTTATTTAAATGGTCCATCAAGTGAGAAATACAGTCAGGGCTTTGAAGGGAACCGAAGCTATATAGCTATAGTTCCTGCTGATACACTTATGCAAACTACTGTAGATTCGAAATATGATACAATGAACTATGCTGATCAGACATGGAATGACTTGCTAAGTCAAGGGGAAATAGTAGTTCAGGTTGAAGTGACCGATAATGCTGGCAACTTGACAATAATACAAATAGATTCAGAAAATTAACAACTAAGCCCTTAAAAGAAGATGCGTTGTAATAGACAGCATCTTCTTTTTTATAAATATGTTCAATTATTTCCTATGCTATAATAATATTAGATAAGTAATTTTCAAGGGGGTTAAATACATGATACATATCAAAAATGGCAAGCTTTATACCATGACTGGGGCAGTCATTGAAAAAGGAAGCATACTAATTGAACATGGCAAAATAGTTGCTGTAGGTGACAATGTTGAGATACCAATTGATGCAGAGGTAATCGATGCAACAGGTAAATTTGTATTCCCTGGCTTTATTGACGCCCACTGCCACTTGGGCATGTGGGAGGATTCAATCGGCTTTGAAGGTGCAGATGGCAATGAGTCCGTAGACCCTGTTACAGCTCATTTACGTGCCATAGATGCTATTTATCCAATGGACAAAACCTTTGAGGAAGCAAGAGAAGGTGGGGTTACCACAGTATGTACAGGGCCTGGAAGTGCCAATGTGATTGGCGGTATCTTTTCAACAATAAAGACCTATGGTCATAGAATTGACGATATGATAATAAATGAAACTGCAGCACTTAAAATTGCATTTGGTGAAAATCCAAAGAGGACATATTCAAATCAGAAGAAGTCGCCTACTACCAGAATGGCAACTGCAGCGATACTGAGAGAACAGCTTTATAAGGCAAAAATTTACAAAGAAAAGCTTGAAAAGGCAGCGGATGATTCCAGTAAAAAGCCTGACTTTGATATCAGACTGGAGCCTTTGGTAAAGGTGCTGAACAAAGAAATCCCTTTGAAAGCTCATGCCCATAGAACAGATGATATATTTACTGCACTAAGAATTGCAAAGGAATTTGATGTAGATATCACTCTGGATCATTGTACAGAGGGGCATCTGATTGTCGAGGATTTGCTTAAGGAAAATAAATATATTATCAGCGGACCTCAGTTGACAGAAAGAACAAAATACGAGCTGAAGAACAAAACCTTTAAATCCCCTGCGATTATGTCCAGGGCTGGGCTAAAGGTTGCAATAACTACAGATCATCCAGTAGTTCCGATTCAATATTTATCTATGTGTGCCGGCTTGGCAGTAAAGGACGGCATGGATGAAATGGAAGCCCTAAAAGCAATCACCATCAATGCTGCTGAGGTTTTGGGATTAAAGAATAAACTGGGAAGTCTAGAGGTAGGTAAGGATGCGGATATTGCTATATTTGACGGGCATCCCTTTGATGTGACTTCAAAATCAACAACTGTATTAATTGATGGGAAAGTCGTCTTTCAAAGAGCCGAATAAGATAACCTATTTCTGTCACTCTGAACGCAGTGAAGAGTCCTTCTTAAGATTCTTCACTGCGTTCAGAATGACTGTGCTACATAGAAGATGACCACAAATTACAGCTAAATCTCATAACAAAGATAACACGGTTTTCGGATTATAATCATACTATAAAAAACTATTTACAATTATAAAAGATAGAGCTATAATATTAATGAAAAGTTAAAAACCTAACAATCTTCAGGGATGGGTGTAATTCCCTACCGGCGGTAAAGCCCGCGAGCAGTGCGTAGCAGTGCAGATTCGGTTCAACTCCGAAGCCGACAGTAAAGTCTGGATGAAAGAAGATAGGATAGTTATATCTATGTCTATTTATGTCCCTGGAGTATTACTTCAGGGATTTTTTATTTTCAAATATAACAGATATTATTGATATGTATTTTAGGAGGAGAAACGATGAGAAATTCAAGAGTTCAGTTAATGGTTAAGGTAGGTATGCTGTCTGCATTGTCTTTCATAATAATGTTTTTAGAATTCCCTTTGCTTCCCAGTGCGCCATATTTAAAGATGGATCTTAGTGATATTCCTGCAATCGTAGGTGCTTTCGCCTTTGGTCCAATGGCTGGAGTAGTAATTGAGCTTATTAAGAACATATTACACTTTATCACAAAGCCAGAAACCGGCGGAGTTGGAGAGCTTGCCAACTTCTTGACAGGTTCATCCTTTGTAATTGTTGCAAGCTTAATATACTTTAGAAGCAAAAGAAAAGCCAGTGCGATTATAGGCTTGGCAGTTGGTACAGTAGTAATGACCATCGTAATGTGTTTTGCGAATTACTATATACTGCTTCCACTGTATGCACCAGCGTTGTTTGAGGGTCCAATCTCCGTTATATTAAATGTAATCTATACAACCACATTGCCGTTTAACCTGATTAAGGGTGTAATTGTTTCGGTAATTACAATACTCATTTACAAGAGATTGTCACCAATCCTACACAAGAAATAAACAACAGACAAAATTGAGCCTCATAGTTTAGGTGTTTTATATAATACTAAGCTATGAGGCTTTTAAATTGCGCAATATGTACAATTTAAAATAAAACGGATATAATAGGACTAGTAATAATTTCTTGGAGGGTAATAATGCTAAGAATAATTTCAAAAAGTGCAGAGCAAACCTACAAGCTGGGAGAAAGTTTAGGTAAAATACTTCAGCAAGGGGATATTATATGCCTTACAGGAGACCTAGGAGCAGGTAAGACTGCTTTTACAAAGGGCATTGGAGCAGGCTTGGATATAAAGGAATTTATAACAAGTCCTACATATACAATTATAAATGAGTATAATGGCAGCATACCGCTTTTCCATTTTGACGTGTATCGTTTAGAGGGCGTAGAGGAAATGTATGAGCTGGGCTATGAAGAATATTTCTTCGGTGACGGAGCAGTGGTAGTAGAATGGGCAGATATTGTAAAAGATATCATTCCTCAGGAGAGGCTTTGGATTACAATACTAAGGAGCAAGGAAGAGGATTCAAGAGAGATTATTTTTGATGCTTCAGGAGAAAGGTATCAAAAGATTATTGAGGAGTTGGGGCAACATGTTAATACTAGCCATTGATACATCTACTGCCATAGCGACTACAGCATTGATGGAAGATGGTAGATTGTTGGCTGAATACATACAAGACAGCGGGAAAAGTCATTCGCGAAAGCTTATGCTTATGATAGATGAAATGCTTCAGTCCTGTGGAAAAAAACCAGAGGAAATTGATTTATACGCCTGTGCAGCAGGACCAGGATCCTTTACGGGTTTGCGTATTGGTGCTTCTGCCATAAAGGCTATGGCCCAAGTGTTTGATAAGCCTATCGCAGCGATTCCTACATTGGATGCATTGGCTTATAATCTATATCACTTTAATGGGCTGGTGTGCCCTGTGCTGGATGCGCAAAGAGGAGCAGTATACAGTGCATTATACAAATGGGAAGACAATCAGCTCATTAAGCTGGAGGACTATAGGGTAATTGATGCCAATGAGCTTGTTCAAAAGCTAGAGAGCTATGGAGAACAAGTTGCTCTATTAGGAGAAGGCACAGAAGTTGCAGCAAAATATATAGATACAGCAAATAGCAGCATTTACATAGCACCTGCAGGACACTTGCTGGCCCGAGCCAGTTCCAGTGCGATGATTGCTAGACATATGCAGGAAAAGGGTGAGCTGGATAGCTGCTACAGCTTTAGACCAGTATATATCAGGAAGTCACAGGCGGAGGTGGAGTACGAGAAGAAGCAAGGAATTGCTATTCGAGCCATGGAGCTGAAGGATGTAGATGATGTATGGGATATTGAAAAGCTAAGCTTTAGAACACCTTGGTCTAGAGAATCCTTTTTGGAAGAGATGCAGGTGAACCAAAAGGCACGATATGTGGTGGCTGAATTGGGAGATACAGTGGTGGGCTACGGTGGAATGTGGTTTATAGTAGATGAAGCGCACATCACCAATATCGCAGTACACCCTGATTATAGAGGTCAAGGAATCGGTGAAAAAAGAAAGCATAGTTAGCTTGACCTTAGAGGTAAGAGTTACAAATACACCTGCAATTAACCTGTACAAAAAGTTGGGCTTCGAGGAAGTTGGCATACGGAAAGGCTATTATAGTGATACAGGGGAAGATGCTTTGATCATGTGGAAAAAATAAAAGGCTCTTGGGGCCTTTTTGTTTTATTTATTGCCATTTGCAAAGCAAATCTAGGCAAAAGGCGAAGGCGCTCGATGCGCTGAGCCTTTTATTACGGAGTATATCAATATTCCCATATGTAGGGAACGACCCCTGTGTCGTTCCGAAAATTTTCAGACATATTTCATTCCATATCGTAAATAAGAATAGAAAAGAATTAAAAAAGATTTAAAAAAGAATTAGATACCATAAAGGTGGCGATAAATTGGATGCCAGTGATATAGAGATTATAAATCAATGCATAGGTGGAGACGTAGAGTCCTTTGAACATTTGGTTAACAGATATAAGAAGCTGGTATTCAATACCGCCTATAGAATGATGGGTAACCGGGAAGAAGCAGAGGATGTAACCCAGGAAGCTTTTATACGAATATACAATTCTCTTTCAAGATACAATCCAGAGTTCAAGTTTTCTACCTGGGCATTAAAAATAACCACAAACTTGTGCTTGGATAATCTAAGAAAAAGAAAGGGTGAAACCCTGCCAATTGACGAGCAATTCAATATTTGTGATGAGGACCCTACTCCAGAAGAGCAGGTTGTAAGAAAAGAAAATCAAAGGATGGTATTGGAAGCCATAAATAAGCTGCCAGAAAAGTATAAGGAGTTTATTATACTTTTTCATCACAGGAATTTATCTTACCAGGAGATCATGGACATTACAGGTGAATCTCTAACCATTGTCAAAAATAGATTATATAGAGCTAGACAAATGTTAAAGGAATATCTGATTCATGCAGATAAGGAGGGCGAAAGGGTATGGAATGCAAGCAAATAAGCAATTTAACAATGAAATATTTTGATGGAAACATAAGCGAATTAGAACTGGAACAATTATTGCGTCACAATCAAAAATGCCCTGGCTGTTCAGAAGAGTTCGAAGTATTGAAGGATGTTATATTTGAAATAGAAACTTTACCCGACCTTGAGCCTCCAGCTGGGCTTACTGCTAACATTATGACAGCAGTACTCAATCAGAAGCAGTTTCATGTAAATGCAAAGCAGCTCACATGTTGGATAATGGGATTTGTAGGGCTGGTTCTATTTACTTATAATATTATTTCTTATGTAATATTCCCGATGATGGGTGTTGCACCTATCGTTTCCTTCCAAGGGTTACTGGACATGATATATTTACTAGTCGAAAAAGCAAAGGATGGCTTTGTAGCCATATCACTTTATCTAGGTAAGCTGATGGTTGTAAGAGATATTATATTTAGAGAGTATACGATTTTTATATTCTTATGGATTTTTGCTTTTGTGGCAGTCGGCTTAATGCTGTATCGTATGATGAATATGAAAAAGAATAGTGATTTCGCAGACTTAAAATGAATGATGCAAAATAGGAGGTTAGCATGAAAGGTAAAAATTTTATATGTATTGCATTTCTAGTGATTGCATTGATTATGTTTTCAGCTTTTCGTTTTGATATAAACAATGGAGATAGTATTACACTATTTGATAATGAAGTAATACCTGCTGGGGATATTGTAACTGGTGATGCTGTGACTGTATTTGGAAATCTTGAAATTAAAGGTACTATTAGGGGAGATGTTGTAGCTGTATTTGGCAATGTTGATCTATATGGAGAAGCAAAGGGCGATATTGTAGCTGTATTTGGCAGTGTAAATGTGCATCAGGATGCCATTGTTGGCGGCGATGCCGTAGGTGTATTTGGCAGTGTAAATAGAGAACAAGGGGCTGTTATCAGAGGAGAAATTTCTGATACAAAGGCTGGATTTATGCCAAAAGGTTTTGATGTAATGCCAAACATGAGCTTTGGTTCAGTGATAGGAATGATGATTGTTTATGGATTGTCCTGTTTGGTTGCAGCGATTTTGCCAGAGCGAATAAGACAAATGGTGCAAAGCAGTCAGGGAGGTCAAGTGCGACTTTTTGGTATAGGGTTATTGGTGATGCTTGTATTCATATTGTTAATCCCTATTTTGATGATAACAATTATAGGAATTATTCCTGCAATACTGTTGATATTTGCATTCTTGATTGTTGTGTTAATTAGTACTACCGCTGTGTATATCGCTTTAGGTCAGAAGATAGCGGCAGCAGTGGAAGGTAGAAACGCCGTCTATATACACCTGCTCATAGGCTTTGTAGTAATAAATGCCTTGGGAATCATACCTATACTTGGCGCACTTGCCGCCATGGCAGTGTTCTTTGTTGGTTTAGGAGTTGCCTTTGATACAAGAGTGGGCGGATTGTTCGTTAGAAAAAAAGCACTCTAAAAGGTAAAAATAGGCATTGTGTGAAGCAATGCTTATTTTTTATTTAAAATTACATATAATACGAATGTACTTTCGGGATATTGCTTTCACTCTACAATTCATTGTGGTATAATGAGTTTCATGTTTTATTATTGAATGCAATATAATCGCAGCAAAATGGGAGGAAAATATGCTTCTAAGAGAATTTATAATTGAAGATAACACAATCATGCTCAATCAAGATGACAATACATATGTGGTACAAATCATAAACAACAACGGGGAAAAGATTTTTTATCATGAGTATAGTGAATATGAAAAGATAAAGGTATGCTTTGATGAAATTGTACAAGGTATTCAACAGGGAAATGCAGATATAAACAATATATTGAGTATTTTAGAAAAGAGTACGATATAAAGCAGCAGGATGAACTCCTGCTTTTTTCAAAAATATGTTATTCATCCTGAAGAAGCAATAAGTGAAGGATTTAAGATTCTTCACTGCGTTCAGAATGACAAGTTCTAAAATCGATTGATAACAAGACTTATATGGAAAGAAATATTCATGCTGTCATCCTGAAGGAGTAGCGACTGAAGGATCTTAAGATT
>JAQSYB010000151.1 GCA_029256365.1 Clostridia bacterium | reverse complement strand
GATACAACATACAACGTAAAATGAGGGAAAATCCTTAAGATATGCCCGCAAAATTCTGTTAAGAATCATTTCATGATTTTGCAAAAATGCTACACATTAAAAATTGGGGAGGAATCATTAAAATGAAGAAAGTTATTAGTTTGTTCTTAGCTCTAGTTCTTGTGTTCGCTGTGATGCTAACAGGCTGTTCACCAAAGGCAGCACCAGCACCAGAGGCACCAGCAGAAGCACCAAAGGCTGAAGTACTTAAGGTTGGTTTTATCTATGTAGGCTCTGCTAACGATGGAGGGTATTCTCAGGCACATGATGAAGGTAGAAAATATCTTCAAGAACAGCTTGGAGATAAGGTTGAGACAATATATAAGGAATCAGTTCCTGAGTCCAGTGAATGTGAAAAAGTAATAAATGATATGATTGACCAAGGTGCTACAGTTATATTTGCAACATCCTTCGGTCATATGGATTTTGTAGAGAAAGCTTCAAAAGCACATCCAGATGTGAAGTTCTATCACTGTTCCGGCTATAAGAGCGGTCCGAACTTCAATAACTATTTTGGCGCAATGGAGCAGGCAAGATACCTTGCAGGTATTGTTGCAGGCATGAAGACAGAGACGAATAAGCTTGGTTATGTAGCAGCATTTGAAATACCTGAAGTTGTAAGAGGTATTAATGCATATACATTGGGAGCTCAATCAGTAAATAAAGATATTACAGTAAAGGTAAATTGGACACATACTTGGTATGATCCAGCAAAAGAAAAAGAAGCAGCAAAGGCTTTATTAGATGCAGGCTGCGATGTATTGGCACAGCATCAGGATACAACAGCTACACAACAAGCTGCTGAAGAAAAAGGTGTTTGGGCAATCGGTTATGATTTAGATACAAGAGAATCAGCACCAAAAGCATATTTGACAGCACCAATATGGCATTGGGGTAAATACTATGAAACAGAAGTACAGAAAATAATAGCTGGCAATTGGAAGCAAGAAAATTACTACGGCAATATAAAAGACGGTATGATTGAGTTGGCACCACTTACAGCAAATGCACCAGAAGGAGCACAGGCTGCAGTTGAAAAAGCACAGGCAGCAATTGTTGATGGATCACTTAATGTATTTGCTGGTCCGATAAAGGATCAAACAGGTGCTGAGAAGGTTGCGGCAGGTTCTGCTATGACTTTTGAAGAGATGATGAGTGTTGACTGGTTTGTTCAAGGCGTTGAAGGAAAGATAAAATAATCAAAATGAATGAAACCCATAAAGTATAATAGCAATTGCCTTATTGAAAGAACGAATTCAATTATAGACAAGGAGATATTTTGCGGAATCTGGATTTAAAATCAAAGGTTTTCCGCGAAGTATATTGGTAAGAGATGATGGAAAACAACTATATTTCAATGAAGAATATTAATAAGTCCTTCGGAAAAGTAGTTGCAAACAAAAATATTAACCTAGCCGTCCGTAAGGGTGAAATACATGCCTTGCTGGGTGAAAACGGTGCGGGGAAGAGTACTTTAATGAGCATGCTGTCTGGGGTTTATACCCCTGACAGCGGTTCTATTTTTGTGAAGGATAAGGAAGTACAGTTTGCAGCACCAAAGGACGCTATAAATGCAGGAATAGGAATGATCTACCAGCATTTTAAGCTGATAGATGTTCTGACTGCTACAGAAAACATTATACTGGGTCAGAAGAACAGCTTATTCTTAAATCAGAAGGCACTTTCAGAAAAAATCAGAAAGATGTCTGCTCGATTCGGTCTAGATATTGATCCGGATAAAAAGGTATATGACATGTCGGTAGGTGAGAAGCAGACTTTAGAAATATTAAAGGTGCTGCATAGAGGTGCTGAGATATTGATATTGGATGAACCTACGGCAGTATTAACACCGCAGGAAACGGCAAAGCTTTTTAAAATTATGAATCGTATGAAGGAAGAAGGCTGTGCGGTTGTATTTATTACACACAAAATGAATGAGGTTATGGAAGTTGCAGACCGCATCACTGTCCTGCGAAAGGGTGAAACAGTTGAAACTGTTGATAAGGGTGCTACCAATCCAAAGCATTTGACAGAGTTGATGATGGGATGCCCAGTGGATTTGTCCATTAAGAGGCTTGAAACAGAAAAAACAAAAGTGGCCATGGAAGTAAAAAACCTAAGTGCTTTCGATGTGGAAGGTGTTCAGGTATTAAAAGATATCAATTTCGGAATTTATTCAGGTGAAATACTAGGGGTTGCAGGAATCGCAGGCAGCGGGCAAAAGGAATTGTGTGAAGCACTGGCTGGTTTGTATCCTGTGAAACAAGGTGAAATAATATTTGAGAATGAGAATTTAGTTGGAAAATCACCCTCTGAAATTATTGCAAAAGGCATTAGTATGAGCTTTATCCCAGAAGATAGATTGGGGATGGGTTTGGTAGCCTCAATGGATATTGTTGATAATATTGTACTCAAGCTGTATCAAAGACAGAAGGGACTATTTATCAACAGAAAACCAGCAGAAGAAAAGTCTTTGGAAATTGTGAAAAGGCTTGACATACAGACTCCCGGGATTAATCATCCAGTACGTATGCTCTCTGGTGGAAATATACAAAAGGTACTTTTGGGAAGAGAATTGGATTTAAAGCCTCATGTTCTGATAACGGCGTATCCTGTAAGAGGACTTGATATCAACTCCTGTCATACGATTTATGATATTTTAAATGAGGAAAAGCAAAAAGGTGTTGCTGTTTTGTACATCGGTGAAGATTTGGACGTTTTACTAGAGCTTTGCGACAGAATCATGGTTATATGCGACGGCGAAGTAACAGGTATCGTTGATGCAAGGAATGCAACAAAAGAAGAAATTGGATTAATGATGGTTGGTGCTGTTGATTCAAAACAAAAGCAGGAGGTGAGAGAGGATGATAATGCCAATAACAATTCATGCCATTAAGAAAAGTGAACCTAGTAACCTAAAAGCTGCGGCCATTCGAATAGGCGCTATTGTATTGGCTCTTATTACCTCTTCGCTTTTTATTTTGCTTCTGGATCTGAATCCTGTCAATGTATATGTGAAAATGGTGCAAGGTGCTTTCGGCAGTGCCTATAGAGCCCGTGAAACCATTGTAAAGGCCATTCCCTTAGTGATAACTTCCTTGGGTATTGGCATAGCTTTCAAAATGCAGTTTTGGAATATTGGGGGAGAAGGTCAAATTGCCATGGGTGCATTTGCGGCAAGCTTTGTTGCATTGAATATGAGCGATTTGTCTAAGCCTGTTTTACTGCTGCTAATGATATTTGCAGGCATGCTTGCTGGAGGACTTTGGGCTCTCATACCGGCTTTTTTCAAAGCACAGTGGGGAACCAATGAAACCATTGTTACTTTAATGATGAATTATATTGCACTAAAATGGATTATGTATTTGCAATATGGACCATGGAGAGATCCAAAGTCCATGGGATTCCCCAAAATTGCAAGTTTTGCAGAGAATGCTATTTTGCCAAAGCTTTTTGGGGTACACATCGGCTGGGTAATTGCACTTTTCCTGGTGGTTGCAATATATATCTTCTTGAACCACACCAAAAAAGGCTATGAAATCGCTGTAATTGGTGAAAGCATCAATACTGCACGATATGCAGGCATCAATATAAAAAAGACCATTTTAGTAGCCATATTGTTGAGTGGTGGTCTATGCGGCTTGGTTGGTATGATTCAAGCTTCTGGTGTTAACAATACACTTTCTGTAGAAGTGACAGGAGGCGTTGGATACACAGCAATTATTACAGCTTGGTTGGCAGCTTTGAGTGCCCCAGTTATTTTATTGGTATCCATCCTTTTCGCAGCCCTGGTAGAGGGGGGCTCCTATATCCAGACAGCTTTTGGAATACCTCAGTCAGCAGCACAGATTCTGCAAGGCATCATTTTATTCTTTGTATTAGGCAGTGAATTTTTTGTAAAATATAAGTTTGTATTCGTAAAAAGACAACAAAACACCCTGAAAAAGGAGGTACAATGATTATGGAAGCACTCATTTCCTTTCTCACTGCGGCAATTGTTGCCGGTACACCTCTTTTGTTTGCAACCATCGGAGAAATCATCACGGAGCGATCAGGTAATTTAAATCTTGGGGTCGAAGGTATGATGTTGATGGGAGCAGTTATGGGATTTATGGTGGGCATGGTGACTGGTAATGCAGCATTGGCTTTATTGGCGGCAATGATCGCTGGTGCATGCGGCGCACTTATTTTTGCCTTTTTAACGATTACGCTAAGAGCAAATCAAGTTGTATCAGGTTTGACCTTGACCATATTCGGAACAGGCTTTTCCAGCTTTGTCGGTCAACCCTTGGTAGGTCAAATCGCTCCTGAAAGCATTCGATTGTTTTTTAGACCCTACACGATACCGTTGCTTGGCAATATTCCTGTTATTGGACCTATACTGTTTCGGCAGGATGCGTTTGTTTACTTAGGCTATGTGACAGCAATCTTGATGGGAATCTATTTATACAGAACCAGCAAAGGCTTGAATCTTCGGTCTGTTGGCGAAAATCCGGGCTCAGCAGATGCAGTAGGAATCAACGTCGCATTATA
Organism: Clostridia bacterium; assembly: GCA_029256365.1. Classification (GTDB taxonomy): domain Bacteria; phylum Bacillota; class Clostridia; order Lutisporales; family Lutisporaceae; genus GWB2-37-7. The sequence goes on along the minus strand of JAQSYB010000151.1, from coordinate 432 downwards.
TAAATATGTTCATACCTTAATAGGCGGTGCACTCTGCGGCTTGGGTGGCGCTTATTTGTCCCTGGTATATGTACCGGCTTGGCAGGAAGGCGTTACAGCAGGAAGAGGCTGGATTGCCGTTGCATTGGTTATTTTCGCCACATGGAATCCATACAAAGCGCTGTTTGGTGCTTTTCTCTTCGGTGGCTTGGATATCATTGGCTTCAGAATGCAAGGCTTAGGAATCAACGTGTCACAATATTTTATAGACATGCTGCCTTACCTGGTAACCATAACCGTACTTGTAGTCGTATCCATGAAGAAGTCAAAGGAAAAGGCGCCTCCAAAGGGCTTGGGCAATGCTTATTTCCGAGAAGAACGTTAATAGGATGATTTATGCGTAAATATCAATTATTGATATTTACGCATTTATATTATAATGGACAAGTAAAC
>JAQSYB010000150.1 GCA_029256365.1 Clostridia bacterium | reverse complement strand
GCTCTAGAGCTTGTGGTGCCTTGATCCAAGGACAATATGTACTTTTCTTTCATCATTTTTCTCCTTTATAGATATTTCAGCTGACTAAACATTTTAGAAAAGGTTTTTTCTCCGTAGGTTTCAAAGAGTACAGTGATATTTTCGTTGTCTTCATGAACAACCCTGCCCTCTCCATATTTCCCATGCTGAACCAATATTTCTGAGGAAATATTATCTTCTAAAATATTCTCCACAGGCTCTTTTGTATCCTCTTTCCTATTGTCTATATTCTTCTTAATTTCTTTTCTCAAAGCAGTCAAGCTGGAAGCCCTGCTTCCATAGTCCTCACTGGCTATTAAGCCTTCTGGTATCAACCGTAGGAAGGGGCTGGGCACACTGTATACCCCAAAATCCTCAGGGGAGGTATGATAGGATATTTCGAGATAATCCTTTGCTCTTGTTACACCTACAAAAAACAATCTCTGCTCTTCCTTTTGCTCTTCTTCATTTCTTGCCATGGGAATATTTCCTAAGTTTGCCCCAGATATATACACATGACTGAACTCCAGACCCTTAGAGGCATGAAGCGTCATCAGCTTCACAGAGTTTTGCTCCTTATGTATGGCTTCATTCAATATCTGGCTTCCATACAAAGCAGATGTATTCATGTAGTCCCTGATGCCTTCAAATATTGCAGAGCCTCTATATTCAATGTACTTCCAAATTTCCTTGATATAGCTTATTACAAGCTCAGAATCCCCCTGAAAGCTCAGTGCAGTGGGCATTAGATATAAGCTTATATCAAAATAGTCATATAGCTCCTGTGGGCTGATATTGCTATTGTTGCTGCACCACTGCCTAAAATCCCTGACCCTTTCCAAAAGGCTGGCAGCTTCAACACTAGGCTCTGCCTTGCCTTCAAGTAGCTTGCTTATTTGCTTATCCGTCATTGCCAAGCCATATTTATTGTCCCGCAAAACAAACCGCATACTATCCTTATCGCTGCTGTTTACAGCAGCCTTTAGCAGCCGCACCAGCCAAAAAAGAACAGGTATATCTCTCAAGGTTTTTCTAACAGAAACCTCATAGGGTATCTTCTTATTCTCAAATACTTCCCTAAAAACTTCTGCTTGCTTTTGCTTTCTATAGAAAATAGCAAAATCGCTGAAGTTCATTCCTTGGTCAACAAGACTTTGTATTGTCTCACTTAAATATATCGCCTCATTGAAGGTATTGTGATGTTTTTTTATAGTGATAAGATGCCCTTCATCCCTTATGCCTGTAAGACCACTGCCGTTTTCAAGCAATGCCTTTGCTGCATTTAATATGTTGGAGGTAGATCTATAATTAATAGGCAGTGTGAGTTCCTTTGCATGATATCTGGTCTTGAATGCTTCAAAGGAGCCTTGACTGCTGCCCCGCCAAGAATATATGATCTGATTTGGATCTCCCACGGCAAAAAGCCTTGCAGCTTCCTTGCAAAGCACATCTATAAATGTCTGCTGTACACCATCACAATCTTGATATTCATCAATGATTACCCACTCTGGATGATAGCTGCTTTGTTGAAGCAGCTGTATGGAATATTCCATTAGATCGTCAAATTCCATGACATTTGATCTGATCTTTGCAGCCTTCAGAACAACATAAAATTCCTTCAAATCATCATCATGCTTCATATTTGCATATAAGGAAGTACCCTGCTTCAGCTTTTCCAAGCGTTTGTGCAGCTTATTCCGATATTTGACTGTAAATTTATTTTCATTTATCACCCTATCATAAAGCTCCAAAGCCTCTTCGGGATCAGCAACAGCAAAGTCTCTTGTAAAACCCAAATCCTCTATAGGCAGTACCTGGGATAGGAGTGTTCTTGCCACACTATGAAATGTACCGAAAAACTTCATATCTTCATCTTTTATGTTATTGTTTAGTCTTTTTATCCTATCCTTAATCTCCTGGGCTGCCTTATTGGTAAAGGTAAGCACTGCCATGCTTTGCAATGCTACACCCTTCACAAAATGAAGATATAGTATCTTATTAATCAACACTGTGGTTTTGCCGCTGCCTACATGAGCATTTACCAGCAAAGCCTTGCTATGGTCTAAAACAGCTGCCCTTTGATACTCATTGAGCTTATCAAATTCCTTGTTTAACTCTGTAAAGGCTGCCTTGCTGCCTTCATCACAAGCATGATTCATTTTACAGTATAACTGCTCCAGCATTCTAACACCTACTTTACCAAGTCATCATATCGTCTCATAATCTTTTCTTTTAGTTCATTTTTTTCTTTGCTCATTGTTTTTACTGCGATATCAAATCCCTTTGGAGTCTCAACATATCTCTTTATTACATTGATCAGTCTGCTCTTATTGCTGCCATCCATAATCCATTCCTCATAGAAATGATAATCTGTCAGGAATATCAGCATGTTTCCCTGCACCTCTACATTCTCAATTGTGCTTAAGAAGCTATTTAGATATTCCCCTTGGGATCGCAAATAATTCACGAACTCTGCCCACCTTGCAGGCAGCTCGCTTAGCTTGCAGATATACTCCACAATAACCTTTGGTGCCTTTTCGGGCTTTTTTATATCGATAGGGGCTTCTGACTTTTCCACCATACATTTAAGACCCCAATGCACCAGCTTCTTATCTAGATGGTAGTCGCCTACACAGGCAGGACAGCCATCCTTGCAGCCACATTTTTGTACCAATGCAATTGCCTCGTCCAAAATTTCTCTGCTGAAGTCATATGCTTTCTCTGAAAATCCCAAGCCTCCAGGATATGAATCGTAAAGGAGTATATGAGACTTCTTTATTTCTCCAAATTCATTTTTGGTATTAAAAACGGTTCCTGCCAAATCCTCCAAGGTAGACATCGTCCTCCTCATGGCGGCATTTTGCAGGCTATGCTTCAGGCCATTGTAGTAGTTGTACTGTGTATAGCTATTATATACACGATCCACTTCATCATCTACAGTAAACCAAAGACCTTCTGTCTCCAACTCTTGAAACAGAGGCAAGGTGATCCTTTCAAAGCCAAGATTCTGGTGATTATGGAACTGCAGCATCTTGTATGCCGGTATTGCTTCCTTGACCTTTACATCCCCAAAGCTTATTTGAGTGCTCTCAATTTCCTTTGTTTTGAACTCTTTGATGACCCTTACATCTGTTTCTACAAAGGGCACCGTAAAGTAGTTCATATCCACAGGAATGACATATGCTATCCTATTTGTTAAGTCAAGGCTCTCCACCATATACTGCATGCTGTCGTGAATATATATTGCTTTTGGGTGCACTTCATGAAAAGCAATGTACTCATCCATCTCTGTTATGACAGTTCCGTTCACCTTATTGACAACCTTATAGGTTTTGTTGTTAATATTCCGCAGACTAAAGTCCCCTGCTGGAAACTCGTTGCCGGTCCATGCAAAGCTGCCCCTATCACTTTTCAGTTCCTTTGCCTCAATCAGAACAGGTACGATTTCCCCCAAATCAGGAAAAACTGCTGCATCATCTAGGCTCAAAGGCAATTCTGCTGCCGCTGCTCTTACATGAGCCAGCTGTATAAACAAGTTATTTTTGTCTATTACGGCATTTTCTACTCCGCTTTCAAATAGCCAAGTATGATTCACCGCGATATACTGATCATTGGGTGTAACATCCAATATCAAAACTCCATAGGATTTCCCTCCTCGTCGACCGGCTCTTCCTAGCTGCTGCCAAAAAGATGCCTTGGTGCCGGGGAATCCCGCTGAAATAACCAAATCCAACTTGCCAATATCTATTCCAAGCTCCAATGCATTGGTTGATATTACTCCTGCCAGCCTTCCACTAGACAGCTTGGTTTCAATTTCCTTCCGCTCCTCAGGGGTATAGCCCCCTCTATATCCGCTGACTAAGTGAGATAGATTTCTCCCCAAGGTAGGCTTGTTGTCCATGTTGGTAAGCTTATCTCTTACTTCCTTCAGTACAACCTCTACCTCTCTTCGTGTTTTGCAAAAGGTGATAAATTTTACATCCTGCTCAACGAGAGAAGGAATAAACTCAGAGGCTTCCGCCTCAGGTGTTCTTCTATACTGTGTATCTCTGACCAAGGGCGGCTGCCAAAACAAAATATTCCGCTCAGCAGAGGGAGAGCCGTCTTTGCTGATTACTTCAAAGGGCTCGCCAGAAATATTTTCCGCCAGCTCTTTTGGATTTGCAATGGTAGCAGAACTGCAAAGGAACTGTGGGTTGCATTTATAGTAGCTGCATATCCTGCCCAGTCTCCTCATGATATTTGCCATGTGAGAGCCAAAGGCACCTCTGTAGTAGTGCAGCTCATCTATTATAATAAAATTTAATCTTGAAAACATATGATTAAAGCCATATACACTGTGATTTGGTATAAAGGAACTGTTTAGCATATCTGGATTGGTCAGTATGATGTTGGCATTTTTCCTAATTCTAGACCTTTCATTGCTGGGGGTATCCCCATCATATATGCCTGCTTGTATCCTTTTTGGACCAAAATACTCCAATATAGGAACCAGATTTCTAAACTGATCATGGGCCAAAGCCTTGGTGGGATATAGAAATATCGCTCTTGTGGTGGGGTCCTCCAATATTTTCTGCACAACAGGCAGCAAAAAGCTAAGGGTTTTGCCGCTAGAGGTGGAGGTTGTAATGACAATGTTTTTTCCTTGTGTTGCTGCGTCAAACATCTCTGTTTGATGGCTGTATAATTTCTCTATCCCTTGACTTTTCAAGAACTCCTTTATTTCAGGTGATAGACTATCAGGAAAATCAGAAAACACAGCCTCCTTGGCAGGTATCGTCTTTTCAGCTATAATTCTATTTTCAAACTCTTTTAGGCTTAACAGCACCTCAGCTAATTTCATTTAGATAGAGCTCCTTCCTTCGTATATTGGGATAACATATTACTATTTTAGCATATATGCAAATGTACAAAATACCTAGAATCAAAAACAAAGGCTGAATCTTTATTCAGCCTTTGATATATGAACATATATTGTTTTCTTCGTTTGAGATTAAATGATATAGGGCTCCA
>JAQSYB010000149.1 GCA_029256365.1 Clostridia bacterium | reverse complement strand
CGAGATTTGAATCTAGGCACTAGTCTAAAATTGAATTTTACACAGAATAAGGTTCTGATTTTTACCAAAAGAGCTGCTGAAAAGGGATTGGATAACTATATAGATTTTTTAAATCGTGATCAAGAGTTTGTATTGAGGCAATATATGTACATATTTGAGCAAGACCCGGAAGAACTATTAAAACTTGAATTGCCGGAGGAGGAGTATATCGGTATCTACTTATTTGAAATACCGATTAACCAAGCAGCATCGGCAAAGCGATATGTTACAAGGCTTGATGACTATCTCAACAATCGATTAATAGGCAGCCAGGTAGATGTGCTGCCCATGCTAATACTAAGCAAAAACCATTTGGATTCGAAAATAAGACTGCAAAGCAGTGCCATCATAAAGGATGATAAGATGGTTGGAGAAATGAGCTTTGACGAGACGGCATTATATAACCTGATGCATCATGTTTTAAGAACAGGTACTCTTTTGGTAAAAGGGACAAATGATAATACCATGACCTTGGAAATTGTGGGCAGCAAGGCAGTAACAAATTTAACCTACGATGGGGACAGCGTAAAACTAACAAAAGATATTAATATCAGAACCACATTTGCAAGTACACAGAAGCAAATAGAATTGCTCAATCCAGATTTTCGTGATGAATTAATTAAGAAGGAAGAAGAAGTTCTTAAGAATAAATGCCTTAAGCTATTTGAAAGGTGGAATGAGAAAGAGATTGATATTTTTAATATTAAAGATATGTTTGATAGAAAATACCCTCAAGAAAAGCTCGCTGTAGAGGACATCTTGAAAATGACAGAGTTAGATGTAAATGTGAAGATTACAATAGAAGGCAGTACTGACGTTACAGATTTTGTAGAATAAAAAAGCATACAGAATATGTATGCTTTTACAATGGATGATTATTTCAGTACACGTTTTTTTACTGGTCCTCTGGGCACCACAATCCTTAATGTAGATGTTCTTTTCAGCAGCTCTACTGCTGCGAAACCTGCTATAATAGGGAGTGCTATGTAAATCCATAGACGCATGCTTTTAGCAAGCTTTAAAATGATTGCTTCAACTAAAAGAACAATTGCCAAAATAATTGAATTTCTGCTTGTCGAATTCATGCATATTCCTCCTTAGTATTTTGTTATTAGTATATCAGATTTTAATTTTTTATGCATCATCAATGTATTTAACCAATGGAAAATTGTATAATAAAATTAAGAAGATTAAAAGGAGAGATTCATATGAATAAAAGACTTTTATATAAAAGTATAGTGATTACGTTAATATTGGTTTTCAGTACAGCCATTGCCATAGGATGTACCGCAACGCAGCAACCACCTGCGGTGACACCTACGCCAGAGCCAGGCCCAACAGAACCAGCTCCAACAGAGCAGCCGCCAACAACTCCTGATCCAGTAGCGGATGGGAAGGATATAAGCCAATACATGCCTATGAAGGTAGGCTACGTATGGCAGTATGATGGGGAAGGCAATGAATACGCCTCCTATACCTCCCGAGTAGAGTTTGCAGAAAACAATCGATATCAAGTTACCAAAGACAATGGGGGCACAGTGATGGCCAACATTTATGAAGTAAAAGAAGACAGCATCGTACATGTGTATCAAATGGGTGAGAGCTACGATCAAAAAAATTTGTTGAAGGAAAAAGACAATCTTGAAGAGGTGTTGATAAAGCTGCCACTACAAGTAGGCAACAAATGGGTCAGTGAAGGAAATACCTATGAGATTATAGATACCAAAGCAACGATAACAGTACCCTATGGCACATTCAAGGATAGCCTTGTAATCAAACGTACATATAAAGACGGCAGCGAAGAATACATGCATTACAAAGAGGGAGTCGGCTTGCTGCAATCAGAATTTCGATCAGGTGACTTTAAGGTTTTTTCCAGATTAAAGAACTTTACAAGCAAATAAAGTAGTAATCAGTCAGGACATATATGGGAAGCTCATATATGTCCTGTTTTTTTATGATACACAGAGTATGAAATACCAGATAAATGGAAATAATCCAAGTATCAATAAATGGACAAGGTGGTCTTTCATGAAAAAGTGTATATCCATTATAATAATTGCCTGCATTGTTTTTACAAGTTGCACAAGAGTTCAAGAAAACGATATTGAAGCATCGAGTAAGCCGATTAAAACGGAACGGTATATAGGGAGATTAAAGGGAAATATAAGCTTATACAGATCCTATATGGACAACATTGTGATAGCGAATGAAAAAGAGGAGGGCTTTGATATATATAGCCTTGATATCAGTTCTCCAATTATTCGTTTTGAGTATGCCATTCAGCCGCAGAACAAGCTGCTTTACAGCAAACAGCTGGATGCAGATAGAACTTTAAGGGTAAAACAGCTGGGAAACAGTGAGGAAAATAACGTTTTAACCCTTGAAGGCAAAGTCACAAAAGAGATAGCAAAGAGGATTGCCTATTCTGCATCTGCTCTGGTCGCTACCTCGCCTAGTCAAAGATATGTAGTATATTGTACAGCAACGGATTATTTAAATGCCTATGGTTTATATCTATATGATTTAGACAAAGAGCAAGGATGCTTATTAACTGATCAAGTTAGTGAAGAGTTATTAAATGATATGGAAGGTAATATTGCATGGTCACCAGACGAGGCAAGCTTGGTAGTGTCCAATAAGCTGGTATTTCATGCAACCAGTGGGGCTTTGATTGGTCAGATAAATGCTGAAAAGGTATTGTGGTCAGCTACTGGCAGCAAGCTTGCCTATATTAAATCAGAGAAGAGCCTAGGTAAGTCTATCAATATTTTGGATTTAAGTGCATCAGCGGTTGAAGAAGTTTTTATAGTGAATCAAGGGGAATATTTACCTGGATATATTGTTTGGAACGATGAAGAGACAAAGCTGGCCTTTGTGACATCACTCATACAGGCAGCTGAAGCATCAGGAAACATGATTCCCTATCATGGAATCTATAGCTTGAATTTAACAGACAAGGAAGCAGTAAGAGTGGACACCATACTTCAGTTGGACCAAGCCGTCGTAGGGAGGCTGGAAAATATGCAGTACAATGCCTTGGGCTGCATATTGACACTTGCTATTGGGAACAGCTCAGGCTGTGACTTATATGTATACAATATCGATACGGGTTATAATGAAGTACTATTTAATGTTGAATATCTTCATGATGAGAATAATGAGAGCTATACCTGCAGCTCAGAGAACAATTTATATTTTATTCAGAGTCAGCGTATTGTCGAAATGGATGCCTATATGAATTACAGAGTGATATACCAATCAGAGGAAGCCATTGAGGACATTTATATATCAAAGAAGATGAGCAGGATGATTGTTATTGAAAAATCAAAAGAGGGAATCATTCTTAGACAATTGGAGAACTATAAAAATAAAAGCATGTAGAGATACATGTTTTTTAAAATCCATGGAATTGTCTGAAAATTAGAAAGCATTGTGCTTGTACGGAGTACAATGCATATAAAATGTATCTAAATTTTGCACAAAACTATTTTTTATTCAATAGATTGATGATATAATATATATTGGATAAGAACGATAGAGTAATGACAAAACTAAAATAAAGTAATTTAAATTAGGAGGATTTGAAATGAAAAAAATATTAATTACAGGGGCATTGGGTCAAATTGGAACCGAGCTTACGACATATCTTCGTGGGCATTATGGAAATGACAATGTAGTAGCCAGCAACAGAAGCAAGCATGGAGATGCAAGCATTTTAGAGGCTGGTCCATTTGAACTGCTTGACGTAGTAGATGGAAAAGGCGTGGCTGAAGTTTGTAAGAAGCATGGCATCAACCAAATTATACATTTGGCAGCTATTTTATCTGCAAATGCAGAGAAGAACCCACAATTGGCTTATGATATTAACATGAACGGTACATACAATGTATTGGAAGTAGCAAAAGAGCAAGGCATAGCAGTATTTACACCAAGCTCCATAGCTGCTTTTGGAGAAAGCACACCTGCTGACAATACTCCTCAAGACACCATTCAAAGACCTTCTACAATGTATGGAGTAACGAAGGTTGCAGGAGAACTTTTGTGTGACTACTACTTCAAAAGATATGGTGTAGACACAAGAGGTGTTAGATTCCCAGGCATCATTTCAAATGGAGTTCTACCTGGTGGCGGTACGACTGACTATGCAGTGCATATTTACTATGAAGCACTTAAAAACAAGAAGTATGCATCTTATATCGGAGCAGGTACATTCATGGACATGATGTATATGGATGATGCGTTGAAGTCAATCCATGACCTAATGGAAGCAAACCCAGACAAGCTTGTGCATAGAAATGCATTTAATGTAACTGCAATGAGCTTTGATCCTGAAATGCTTGCTGCTGAAATCAAGAAGCACATCCCAGAATTTACACTTAGCTATGACGTTGATCCAGTGAGACAGGCAATTGCAAATAGCTGGCCGAACTCCTTAGATGACAGCGCAGCAAGAACAGAATGGGGCTGGAATCCTAAGTATGATTTGGCTTCCATGACAAAGGATATGTTAGAAAAATTATCAGTAAAGCTAAACGTAAAATTATAATAAATACGTAATAATATGGAGGTGCCACAATGAGTATTCATGATTTGGATTTTATAACGGAAAAGCTAAATGAGCTGAAAGAACAAGGTGTATATAGAAAGCTTACTGTATTGGGAAGCGCATCAGGTCCAAGATGTATAATAAACGGCAAAAAAGTGATCAACCTATCTTCAAACAACTACCTTGGTTTTGCAAACCATCCAAGACTGAAAAAGGCTGCAATAAAAGGGATAGAGGATTGGGGCGTAGGAGCAGGCGCAGTTAGAACAATAATTGGCAACATGTCAATTCATGAGCAGTTAGAGGAGAAGCTTGCAAAGTTTAAGCATGTAGAAGCAGTATTGACTTTCCAATCTGGCTTCACTGCAAACGCAGGCTGTATACCAGCAGTAACTGATAAGGGTGACGTTATAATCACTGATGAGCTTAACCATGCCAGCATTATAGACGGCTGTCGTTTAAGCAAGGCAGATGTTGTT
>JAQSYB010000148.1 GCA_029256365.1 Clostridia bacterium | reverse complement strand
TTGGCTGATGACCTAAAATATACTTGGGTTTTATGATCCCCAAGATGAAATAGTATTTTGCCTGTAGAATCAGAAACACAAATATATCCGTAGTGTATGCTTTCTACATAATTGCTTCTTGTAACTGCGGCTAATGGAAACATATTTTTCCCTCCTTTAAATCTAGGGTATCACCGATTTGAAGGCTTGCTCCAAATGTACTATCCTGCATATCAAAAACTGGAAGGGTATGGCCTACAAGATTTCCTTTGTGATTTTTGATAGGTGGAAATGCCCACTTGTTCAGATTCTCCAATGTGCTGCCATACAATATACCTAGCTGGCTCAGAAGGTGTGTAGCGACAGGATATACTGCACGTTCATTGCCATCAGAAATTTTTATGCATATTCCCAGCTGCTTCTCCGGAACAGCAATACAATATACTCCCTCTGCACCTACCTTGCCCAAGGCTCTGCCATTGCTGCCGGCTATTAAATCAGAGCAGAATTCTTTGTCGCCATTTATCATAAGTGGATTTGCTTTCATTGCATTTGCAATTTTCTCCAAGGCGTCACGATATTTGTTGTCACCGTTTTTCCCTGCAGCTAGAAGTGCATATAGCTGAGCAATTTGGCTGATTGGGAGAGCTATGGTTGGGACGCCGCAGCCATCAACACCTACGGTGATGTCAGATTGAGGAATATTCAATAGTTCACTGATTGTTTTAAGGATAAGCTGTTGTACTGGATGCTCCAGCTCGGTGTAATCCTCTATAGAATAGCCAAAAAACTTGCATAGTGCCAGCATAGCAGCATGCTTGCCTGAGCAGCAGTTGAACAATGGGGAGGGACGCTGTCCTTTTTTAATTAAGTTGTTTAACATATTTTTATTGTACGGATTTGCCACACCGCACAGCAAATGCTTTTCGCTGAGACCTATCTTTTTTAAAATAGAGTTCACTGCATTTCTATGGAATGACTCACCACTGTGTGAGGAGCATATGATTGCCAGCTCATGGGGAGTGATATGAAAGGCATCCATTGCGCCAGAGCTAGCAAATGCCACTGCTTGAATGGGTTTGGCAGAGGAACGCATATATATTTTTACATCTTTTTTATCTGTGCTGTAGATTTGTTCTCCCTTGAAATCTACAACGCTGATGTAACCCTTGTGGATGCTTTCAATAATATGTGAACGTGTTAGTACTACAAGAGGCTGCATGATTTCTCCAATCTTTATTAATTTGTTGATTTTGGCAATATTCATTAAGATTCTTCACTGCGTTCAGAATGACGAGCGCTATACATTTAGCTGAAGGATATAAAGAATCTTCACGATGTCCCGTAAAACGAGCGCTATATTATTAGAATGAATAAAGCGGTTAATAAATATTATGTGCCAATTTATCTTATATAATCGGGTATCTAGCAAAGAATCTCCATAAAAAAAGGATGCATATTTTGCATCCGAACAGCTACTTGCTGATTAACTCTATGAAATTTTTTAATATTCTAGCTGTAATGCCCCATATAATCTTGTTTTCATACTCATAGAAGTATGCAGGGTACTTGCCTTTCGCCCATGGGTAATCTCTTCCATATTGTACTTTCTCAAAGGGGAAATCATCATGAGGCTGCATGATTACATCCAAATAACTGCATTTGGGGGTATGGCTCATCAAAAATTCAATGGGCACATAGAATACTTCTTCTACCTCATCTTTGCTGTAGGTATTTTGATAATCATTGAGATAAGCGGCAAAAGGGTAGATTATGGTATTAAATGGTGTTACCAAGGTGTCTATCTCACCCAATATCTCAATGCTGCTTTTTTCTATTAATAGCTCTTCGCAGGTTTCGCGAATGGCAGCGTGAAGAGGACTTTCATTAGGCTCTATTTTGCCCCCGGGGAAGCATATCTCGTTGGGCTGCTTGTTCAACCTTCCTGAACGAACTTGAAAAACGATGCAAGCTTGTTCTTTGTGTTTCACAATAGGAACCAATACAGCAAATTCACTGCTATCTTTGTAATCACTGATGCGTGGTGTGTGCTGCTTCAATATTTCAAAATTCATATTAACCTCACTATAATAACCCAATATTTAAAGTCTAGGATGCATTGCTGTAAGTCATGATACTATTCTTGCCGTTTCTTTTTGCTTGATAAAGAGCTTTGTCGGCATTAGAAATGATGCTTTCGTTGTCCTCGTCTTTGTCGCCAAGGGCTAAGCCTACACTGATGGTGCAAAATATTTCTTTGCCATCACGATAAAATATTTGCTCGCAGAAGGAGGACTTGATGCGTTCTAAAATCTTTAGTGCTGTTTCATTGTCTGTATTCTTAAAGGCCAGAAGAAACTCTTCACCGCCATACCTGACGCAAATATCATCCGTACGGATGTTTTTCTTGATCAATTCTCCCAGCATTCTCAAAATCTTATCGCCCTTTTGATGACCATAGTTATCATTGATTATCTTGAAGTCATCAATATCTATCATGGCAAAGCTAATGCAGTCGGGATGGAATTTTCTATGTTCATTTAGAGTTTCCAGCATATTTCTATTATACACCTTTGTAAGGGGGTCGATTAAGGCCATCTCATAGGCCTTTTGACTTAACATGCTGGAATAATTCATTTTACTTTTGATATTATATAAAATGAAGACGGACAGAAGTATAATAGAAACTCTAGTTAACAACCTGGATATTAGGTCGTGTAATACATAGGTATTCATATCTGAAAAATAAATGCATACTGCCGGATATAGTATTGATATGAATAATGTAGCAGAAATAATGAGATTTTTTTGTTTTTTGGACACAATATATGTCAGCACCAAAAAGTATACTCCATATAAATCAGAGTTGATTCCACCTCTAAAAGCGATTAGTAAGGTAATCATCATTATATCATTATATATAGACATAACAAAAAGCTTGGTATCACTGCTAAGGGATGCATACAACCATAAAGCAAGGTTGTATAAAAGGTAAAGCAGTATTCCCAAGTTATAATAGCTTGTATGATCGAAGTAATCTGTTGTATTTACAACAGCGAGACATAGAAAACAAGCAATAAGCCTGGCTGATATCAGCTTTTTCTCCAAGGCTGTCTCATCAAACTTATTCATATGGTTCCCTTGAATCATATACACACTTCCCCAGAATAGGTAATATTAGCCTTATTATAACATAGGAAAAAGAACTTTCAATAAATTTAGTAAAATTTCGATGGCAAGTAATTGGAAATTTCAGAAAAGTATAACATTTGCTTTTTTACATGTTTTTTCAATATTAGTGTTGAGTGAAATTTTTGTAAATGGTATGATATTTTTGTAAGATGCATTTAATCATTGTTTAAAAATGTATATTATTTATTTTGTATAGTAAAATAAGGCTGTATACGATTTTGAGCTTTGGTTAATAAAGGTAAACTAATATGAGGGAGAAGCCCTCGATATATAGAAGGAGGATATAAAATGCATAAGAAATTATTTATTCCAGGTCCTGTAGATGTTCGTGAGGATGTATTGCAAAAAATGGGCACACAACAAATTGGCCACAGATCTAAAGCAGCTTCAGCTCTACAAAAAGGTATTTCAGAAAAACTACAAAAGGTGTTCTATACAAATAATACTATCATCCTTTCAACTTCATCAGGAAGTGGTTTGATGGAGGCAGGCATACGCAGCTGCACTAGAAAAAAAGTAGCAGTATTCTCAGTAGGTGCTTTTGGAGACAGATGGTACAAGATGGCAAAATCAAACGGTGTACCAGCTGACAAATTCTCATCAGTTGCTGGTCAGCCTACTACAGTAGCAATGGTAGATGAAGCTTTGGCAACAGGTAATTATGATGTAATAACAGTTACACACAATGAGACTTCAGCGGGTATTATGAACCCAGTAAAAGAAATTGGTGAATTGTTAAAGGCAAAATATCCTGAAGTATTGTTCCTAGTAGATACTGTAAGCTCCATGGGTGGAGTAAAGATTGAAGTAGATGCATGGGGAATAGATGTTTGTATTACTTCAACTCAAAAATGCTTAGGCTTGCCAGCAGGTATGGCGATATGCTCTGTTTCAGAAAGAGCAATTGCAGCAGCAAGACAAGTTGAAAACAGAGGCTTATACTTTGATTTGGTTGAGCTTTATGATTATGTACATAAGAAGGATCATCAGTATCCATCGACTCCATCCCTTGCTCATATGTATGCATTGGACTATCAATTAGATAGAATACTTGCAGAAGGTTTAGAAAATAGATTTGCTAGACACCTTGAAATGGCAAAATATGTTCGTGACTGGGCTCAGAAGAACTTCGCTTTGTTTGTTGAAGATGAAAAGTACCTTTCACAAACACTTACAACAATTAAGAATACAAAGGGTATTGATGTAAGCGGCTTAAATAAGCAGTTGGCTGAAAGAGGCTTTGAAATATCAAATGGTTATGGAGACCTAAAGGATGTAACCTTCAGAATTTCACATATGGCAGACTATACATTAGATGAGGTTAAGGAATTAATCACAAACATCAATGAAATATTAGGACTGTAAGGGGTGCTTAAAATGGTAAGAATACTTGTTGCAGACGGTATGGAGCAGGCAGCTATACAAGAGCTTAAGAACAGCGGTTTTGAAGTTGTTGAGCAATTCTATGAAGTAGAAGAGCTTAAGCAAAAAATTAAGGAATTTGATGTGATTGTAGTGAGATCAGCTACAAAGGTTAGAGAGCCAATTATCGATGCTGCATTGGAAACAGGCAAGCTGAAGCTTATCATCAGAGGCGGAGTAGGCGTTGACAACATCGATGTAGAATATGCGAAATCAAAGGGCATCACTGTTGCAAATACACCAAATGCAAGCAGCGCGTCAGTTGCTGAGCTAGCGATTGGACACATGTTCTGCTTGGCAAGATACATCCACATTGCCAATCACACAATGAGACAAGGCAAGTGGGAAAAGAAGCACTATGAAGGCATAGAGCTTGCAGGTAAGACCCTTGGACTAATAGGCTACGGCAGAATCGCAAAGGAAACAGCAAAAAGAGCAAAGGCTCTTGGTATGAAGGTTGTTTATACAAATAGAAGCGGAGATCAAAATGAT
>JAQSYB010000147.1 GCA_029256365.1 Clostridia bacterium | reverse complement strand
TTTTGTATTTTGTAACAAATATTATTATATCATTATTCATACTAAGTTTTCAATATCTTAAATTGTTGAAATTTTTTCACAATTTAATAGTATGCCCTTTTTAGTACATTTCATGAGTGTATTATTATATTATTATCACAAATCAAAATCGAATACAATAAAAAGCTCTGCTAAAATAATAACAAACGGAATATTATAACGCTGCCCATCCTTTGAAGGTTTCCTCATCAACGATTTCTATGCCAAGCTCTTGGGCTTTGACAAGCTTTGATCCAGCTTCTTCACCAGCCAAAACAAAGTCTGTTTTCTTACTGACGCTTGAGCTTACTTTGCCGCCAAAGCCTTCTATTATTTCTTTTGCTTCATCTCTGGTGAGGCTGCTTAAAGAACCTGTTAGTACAAAGGTTTTACCCTTGAACTGTTCTTTTTCTACTATATTCTTTTTTATGCTCTTGATATTGACGCCAAGCTCCTCCAGCCTCTGAATAAGCTGCATATTTTGGGATTGTTCAAAGAACTTCATCAAGCTTTGAGCCATCTTTTCACCTATTTCAGGTATTTGCGTCAGTCTTTCAAGATTTGCCTTTGTAATTTCATATATATCATCAAAACTCTCTGCCAAGAGCTTTGCAGCCCTTTGCCCAATCATCTTAATACCCAAAGCAAAGACCAACCGCTCAAGGGGATTTTGTTTTGAAGCTTCTATGGCCGCCAGCATATTTTGGACTGACTTCTCACCCATACGCTCCAGTCCAATTAGCTCATCCACCTTGTTCTCAAGTGTATAAATATCCGCAGCATCTTTTACAAACCCTTTGTCCATCAGTAGTGTAATAATCTGTGGTCCCATTCCATCAATGTTCATTGCATCTCTTGAAACGAAGTGAAACAGAGATCTTTTTATTTGTGCTGGGCAGGACATGTTGATGCATTTCGTTGCCGCTTCGCCTTGTTCTCTTACTGCTTCCGATCCGCATACCGGGCATTGCTTTGGCATAGTAAATGCTTTTTCACTTCCATCTCTGTTATCCATTACAACTTCAACGACCTCTGGAATGACATCTCCTGCCTTTTGAATGACAACTGTATCTCCGATTCGGATATCCTTTTCCTTTATAAAATCTTCATTATGAAGGGTTGCTCTGCTTATGACTGAGCCTGCTAATCTTACTGGCTCAAATTCAGCTGTAGGTGTAATCGCTCCTGTTCTGCCAACCTGCAAAACAATATCTCTTACTTTTGTTCTTTTCTTTTCAGGAGGGAATTTATACGCCACTGCCCAACGAGGAGACTTACTGGTATTTCCCAAGAGCTCTCTCTGTTCCAAATTGTTCACTTTTATAACCAATCCATCTATTTCAAAGCCCAATTCTCCTCTTTTGTCCGCCCATAGCTTACACTGCTCGATTAGCTCTGCTGCACTTTTGCAGGTTTGAAGGAAGGGGCTTACCTTGAAGCCTTGTTCCTTCAGATATTCCAAGGATTCTACATGGGTACTGAATTCCTTGTCTTCAATTGTTTCTAGATTGAAAACAAATATATCCAAAGGTCTTTCTGCCGTCAGCTTGGAATCCAATTGTCTCAGGGAACCAGCCGCTGCATTTCTGGGATTTGCAAAAACTTGCTCCTCCATTTCTTCTCTTCTTTCATTCAGCGCTTCAAAGGCTTTCTTGGATATATATACCTCTCCTCTTACTTCTAAATCCACATGCTCCTGAAGAGAAAGAGGAATGGTCTTGATTGTTTTCAGGTTTGCCGTAATTTCTTCGCCTCTTACGCCATCCCCTCTGGTTGCTCCCTGCACCAGCTTTCCATCCTCATAGTTCAGTACCACAGTCAAACCGTCTATTTTTAACTCTATAACATATTCAACCTCTTGATTGATGGCTTTTCTGATTCTATTGTCAAAATCTATGATGTCGTTTTCATCAAATACATTTCCAAGACTTAGCTTAGGTGTTTTATGCAAAACCTCTTGAAAGCCCTTCAGTACCTCCCCTCCTACTCTTTGCGTTGGAGAGTCAGGCAGCTTTAGTTCAGGATGACTTTGTTCTAGTCCCACAAGCTCTTTCATCAGCTGATCAAATTCATAGTCGCTGATCTGAGGGTTATCCAATACGTTATAGTTGTAATTGTGCATATTGATTTCACGGGTCAGCTGTTCAACTCTTTGTCTTACTTCTTTTTCGTTCATTTCTTCTGCCCCTTTTCTTCCGTATCTTTTCTAAATCTTAATAATTAAATCCTTCGGTATTTCCTTTATAAATTGAGAAACGATATTGTAGGTTGTACTGCCAAAAATGGTTCTTTCAAAGGCAGCTGACAGGTATAAGCTTTCTCTGGCTCTTGTTATGCCTACATACATCAGTCTTCTCTCCTCTTCCATTTGCTGTTCTTCAAAATAGGAGCGCTGACTGGGGAATACCCCTTCCTCCATGCCGGACATAAATACAACTGGGAACTCCAGTCCTTTTGCACTGTGCAGCGTCATAAGCACTACGGCCTCATTTTCTGTTTCTAAATTATCGATATCTGACATAAGCGCCATTTGCTCCAAAAACTGCTCCAGCTTCGCATCTGGATTCTTACTTTCATACTCTAATGTAGCAGACAAAAGCTCTCGTACGTTTTCGGCTCTTGTCAAGGATTCATCATCCCCTTCAATTTTGAGGGATTCAAGATATCCGGACTTTTCCAACAGCTCATTTAAAACCTCAGAAGGCCTTTTGATTTCTGCTGCCACCATTAATTCCGTGATCAGCTTGATAAAATCCTTTATATTGGCCATGGCCTTTTTGCTTACACCGCCAATACTGTCGATGGACAACAATGCCCCAAACATCGAATCATCGTTTTGTCTTGCATAGTTCTGTATTGCGTCGAGTGTAGTATTTCCAATCCCTCTTTTGGGTATGTTAATAATCCTTTTCAAGCTTACATCCTCGTCAGGATTTTGGATAAGCCTTAAATATGCAATTACATTCTTTACTTCTTTTCTATCGTAGAACTTAAAGCCCCCAATAATTCGATAAGGGATGCCATTTGCCATAAACGCCTCTTCTATTACACGAGACTGCGCATTGGTTCTATAGAGTACTGCAAATTCATTTAGCTTCTTGCCATAGGCTTCTTGAAGCTGCTTTATTTCTGAAGCGATAAAATTAGCCTCTCCCCGCTCGTCCATGGCATTATAAAATTGAATCGAGCTGCCAATGGCATTTTCTGTCCACAGCTTCTTGCTCTTTCGTCCAAAATTATTCTTGATTACTGAGTTGGCAGCATCTAATATCGTCTGAGTAGAACGATAATTCTGCTCCAGCTTAATGACCTTAGCAGCTGGGAAATCCTTTTCGAAATTCAGTATATTGCCTATATCTGCTCCACGCCAAGAATAGATGCTCTGATCGTCATCTCCAACAACACATAAATTGTGGTGCTCCTTTGCAAGCAGACTTACCAATCTATACTGGCAAAAATTGGTGTCTTGATATTCATCTATCATAATATATTTGAATTTGTTTTGATAGTAGGCTAGAATGTCTGGATTATTGGCCAAAAGCTCAACAACCTTAAACAAGATGTCGTCAAAATCCAAGGCATTGTTTTTCTTCAGCTTCCTCTGATATAGGGTATATATATCAGCCATTTTCCGTCCTCTTAGGTCACTGCTGTTTTTTTGAGCAAATCTAGCAGGATCCTCTAATAGGTTTTTCGCATTGGATA
The DNA here is from genome assembly GCA_029256365.1 of Clostridia bacterium. Taxonomy (GTDB): domain Bacteria; phylum Bacillota; class Clostridia; order Lutisporales; family Lutisporaceae; genus GWB2-37-7. The sequence goes on along the minus strand of JAQSYB010000147.1, from coordinate 1,570 downwards.
TTGTTGACGAAACCGCTTTGAAGGGAAAATTCTTCTCATTTAAGTTAAGCTCCTTCAGACAGTCCTTCACTACGGATTCTTGATCCTTAGGGTCATATATTACAAAGTTTTTCTTATAACCATCCAACCGTTCAATATCCTTCCTCAGGATTCTTGCACAGGCAGCATGAAAGGTGGATATCCACATATCCTGAGTACTTCCAATCAAATGTCCTACTCTTTCCTTCATTTCCTTGGCCGCTTTGTTGGTGAAGGTTATAGCTAGTATATTCCAAGGGTTAATTCCCTTCTCTTCTATCATATATGCAATTCTACAGGTCAAAACTTTTGTTTTCCCAGATCCAGCTCCTGCCAAAATAAGCAAGGGACCTTGCGTATGCAGCACTGCATCTCTCTGTTCGGGATTCAGATTTTCTAGATAGTTCATTTATACCTCCGATATGCTTGGATAATTATTTTCCTAGCTACTATTTTATATCAAGTGCTATCGCTATTCAATTAATAAAAGAGTCTTTCATGAAGTTTCTTAAATGAAGGAAGAATGATATGTTCCTTACATCATTATAATTTACATTTTTTGGTTTGAATATAATGATGGTTTATACAAAAAATAGATTGAAATAAGAATGTTAGAATGGAGAATCACTATGGCAGATAATAACCAGAATGTACCAAACGTTATGCCGGATGCTATGTTAGAGCCAATCAGTGATATGGATTTAATTGTGGCAAAGCTGAAGCATGATGGCGAGATGAATAACCGCGCAGAGAGAAATACAGCCTTCGAGAATAGTAATAAAGAGGTGTAGCTATGAAAATTATAGATGATACTTACAATGGTGCAAAATATCCAATTGTCGAAAGAGAATACAATGCGTTTTACTTCCCTGATAATTCAAATCCAGATAACGAAACACAGCAGCCAGATAATTTAGTTGATGCCTATGAGCATCACAACAAAACAAAGGTCTATACGAGGGCAAATCCAAGTTAAAATAAAAGTCTCAGCCCATCGAAGGCCTTCGCCTTTTGCCTAGATTTGCTTTGCAAATGGCGATAAAATAAACAAAAGGGAGTTCACTCCCTTTTGTTTTCATATTTTTAAAGCTTATTTACACTTACCAACTCTTCTACTACATCCACAATTTCCGGATGAAATTGTGTGCCTCTAAATTTCTTTAACTCAATGATGGCATTTTGCTTTGTCATCGTTTTCTTATAGCTTCTTTCAGAGGTCATTGCGTCAAAAGAATCCGCAACTCCTATGATTGCAGGCACCAAAGGAAGCTTGTCTATATTGTCGCCTAATGGATATCCCGTGAGATCATATCTCTTATGATGCAGCAAGGTTCCCATCATGACATTTTCAGAAACATTAAGGGGCTGTAAAATCTTTATCCCGATCTCAGGATGCTGTTTTATTGAATCAAATTCTATATCTGTCAATTTATTCGGTTTGGTAAGAAGCTGATCGCTGATACCTATTTTGCCAACATCATGCACCAGTCCAGTTATTTCCAATTCTTTTAGCTGTTCTCCCCTAAGCATTAAATGCTTGCCTATGATCTTG
>JAQSYB010000146.1 GCA_029256365.1 Clostridia bacterium | reverse complement strand
GGACTCATCAAAGGTGATGAAGTAAGAAATGCCATGATGGGACCCCAAGGCAATGCTGTTGTCAGCATAGATACAATAACTGCCATGGTGCCACAAGCGCAAAATGGAGTAAATGCTCCAAAAGCAACACTGCCAGTTATTGAAACACCAGCATTTTTAGCAATTGCTCGCTTTAACCTTTCAGGATCAACATATACATTGATGGCAGCAGCAACAAGGATCCCGATAGCCAGGACTGGAGCATTGTGCACTAAGGTATTCAAGACATAGAGAAGGGTTTCTTGTAAAAGCTTTAACATAATAATATCCTCCTTTAATTAATCGTAAATTTACGATATATGTATTTAAAAAATAATGACTGTTTTTAATCGCAGTCATTGTTGACCTGATTCATATCGTCGGACAGTGCTTTGATAAATTGATCAATAACCTCCTTGTTTAAAAAGAAGCAGGTCCATTGTCCCCGTTTTTCTTTGTATATAATTTCTGCATCCAAGAGTACTTTGATATGCTGTGATACAGTTGATTGAGCCAAACCCGTTGCATTTACTACATCACCAACACTGATTCCATTCTCGTAGTACTCTATACGATTGCAGCATGTCGCAATAGATTTGCTCTTTAGAGATTTTACGATCTGATATCGCACATCATTTCCTAAAGCATTACATATTTTAGATACGTTCATTTTCATCACTCCTTTTGTATATCGTCTATATGCGATTAATAATATCGTAAAAATACGATGAAGTCAATGGGCAAAAAACATTTTTGTAAAATAAAAAAGAAGCGTGGGGGCAATCCCCAACGCTTCTTATCGTGCTAGTGCTATGTAAAATACCTTAGGCAACACCACTTTCTTGTGATAAAACCTTTGCCTTGCTTCTGCTGCCTTCAACAAGTCTTGTTATCATCATAGAACATACCGTATTGCCTGTAGAATTTAGTAGCGTAGCAGGAGCATCTATTATGGTACTTATAACAGCTATAATTGGAAGAACTTCAATGGGGAAACCATAAATACTGATGATTAACATTTCACCAATCAGCCCACCCCCAGGAATTGCTCCCATTACAGCACCTACCAAAAAGGCCGTAAAAATGATTGATAATATAGAATTGATATCTGTCATGTTATACCCAAACAGCCCAAATAAGAATACAATTTTTAAAACGCCTCCTATGACAGAGCCATCCTTATGCGTATTTGCACCTAATGGGATTACGGTTTCTGCAATATCCTTGGGAACACCCATTTTCTTGACATATTCCAGGTTAACAGGTATGCAAGCTGCGCTTGAGCAAGTTGCTAAGGCTGTTATGGAAGGTGTAGCGGCATTCTTCCAGAAGGATTTTATACCGTCTCTTCCACCAGCGATAAAAGCATAAAGTGTAAATAATCCAAAGTAGCATATCACCGTTAAAATCAAATATAATACAAAGGTTTTCAGATAGCCCTGAAGTATCTGAGGACCCAATTGACCTATAATAGCTGCAAAATAACAGCCGAGTCCAATTGGTGCATAATACATGATGATATCAACAAGCTTCATCATGACACTTGTGCCTGCTTCTAACAGCTTCGCCAAGGGCTGCGCTTTTTCTTTCACCAAAGCGATTGAAGCACCAAAGCCAATGGAAAAGACAATGAGCTGAAGCATATTTTTTCTGGAAAATAGATTGATAAAGTCCGACACCGTAAAAGTATTTACAAGCTGCTTGAAAAGGCTGACTTGTTCTGTGCTTTGCCCGTTTTCCGGTACATTTGCCATGAGGCTTTGGATGGCTGTTGTATCAATCCCTTTTGTAGGATTCATTATTAAAGCACCTGCAAGGCTGATAACGGCAGTCAGCAATGCAGTACTTGTAAAGACAATAAACACTGCAAACATGATTTTTCCAAGTCTCTTCATGCTTACCATATTGCCGATGGCTGAAGTAACACTGAAAAATACCAGTGGAACAATGATCATAAACATCAAATTTAAAAACAATTCACCTAGGGGCTCCACTAAGGCCGCCTTGGGTCCGACAATAGCTCCGATCAAACCACCGATCATGACAGCAGCAAGCAGAATGACAGACGATCTGTAAGCTTTCAATAACTTCATATACAATCCTCCAACACATTTTTAATCATATTATATCCAAAATAAATACAATTTTTATTGCGAATAGTGTCTATTACATTGTAAAAAGTGCTATGATAATAATGTGGATATCGATGAAAGAGGAGGTTCAGTCAATTTTGGAAGAAAGTGCTTTGCTGAAGATAAAGAAAGGTTATCTCAATGAGGATTTTAGATTCTTTCATTTAAAGGACAAGAAATCTGAAGAGCATACTTTTCACTACCATGATTTCAACAAAATTGTGATTTTCATTTCCGGCAGTGCAACCTATGTCATTGAAGGAAAATATTATAAGCTTAAGCCTTGGGATATTCTGTTTGTAGGCAGCAATGAGCTTCACAAGCCAATCATAGATTCCAATGAATATTATGAGAGGATTGTACTTTGGATAAACTCAGACTTCCTCGCAAATTGCAGTACGGATGACAGCAGCTTATCTAGCTGCTTTGAATTGGCAATACGAGAAAGGATGAAGTTATTTCGATTTGATGCAGAGCATCTAAATGTGATCCAAGATACTTTGTTTTCTTTGGAAAAAGAAATAAGAGATCGGGATTTTGGGTGTAAGATATTGCAGAACGCAATTTTTGTGCAGCTAATGGTATATCTAAACAGATTCATACGAAGAGCCCAGATAAAAAAGGATGAAAAAGACATTCAATATGATGAAAGAATCGTCAGCATTTTAGCATATATTAATGAAAATTTGGACAGCGATTTGTCTATAGATCACATTGCTGCTAGATTTTATATAAACAGATACTATCTCATGCATCATTTTAAAGATCAGACAGGCTATACTTTGCATCATTACATCCTTCAGAAAAGACTTGCTAAGGCTGCTATGCTAATCAAAAAAGGGATGCAAATTACAAATGCTTCAGATCAGTGCGGTTTTAGGGATTATTCGAGCTTTGTACGGGCTTTTAAGAAGTCCTTCGGTTTATCGCCGAAGCAGTATTATAAGGCCATTGTAGAGATACAGCATTCTTACGGGGAAGGTAATCCAGAGGGGCGAGACAATGAATAAGCAGTGGAGGAGTAATATTTTGTAAGATTTATAGGTATTTTGTTATATATTACAAAAGATTAACATTTCATCAGGTAATTGAGTGGGAATGTGTATATTCCCCTAAAAACAGGGACAAGGATTCAGTTCGTTCATTGACATTGCAAATTATCAGGCATAAAATTATTAGGGTCGAGTTTGTTGTGTGAAAATTAGACTTTGTTAAAGATTTATGTTGATATTTATGTGAACAGCAGACGTTAATCATTCTGCGATTGTGTAACATGTCATTCTGAACGCAGTGAAGAATCTTAAGATCCTTCAGTCGCCGCTCCTTCAGGATGACAGCATGAATATTGCTTACATCAACACAATGGTTTAACAGAGCCAAAAACGAAGTAAGGGGAGTACTCATATGGATATATTCAATAATTATATCAAACTATTAAAGAAAGAGTTTTCTGGATATAATAAGCAAAAACTCAGCAAGGATTTGTTATCAGGCATTACAGTAGCCGCTGTAGCACTGCCTTTGGCACTTGCCTTTGGTGTGGGTAGCGGAGCCAGTGCCGCGTCTGGAATCGTTACTGCTATTATTGCAGGATTGTTTATCGGAGCTTTATCAGGGGCTTCCTTCCAGATATCAGGACCTACGGGTGCGATGACTGCAATACTTGTGTCGCTGGTTGCGCAATATCAGCTGCAGGGAGTATTTATTGCATGTTTGATATCAGGTATTCTGCTGCTGCTAGCCGGTATTTTTAAATTGGGTGATTTGGTTTCCTTCATACCCTTGCCTGTTATTACAGGATTTACGTCTGGTATTGCAATCATTATTGCCCTGGGACAAATCAATAATCTGACGGGCTTTGTGTCCGAGGGACATAGCACCATAGCAAAGCTGTCCAGCTATTTTACAATGACGCAAAGCTTTAATCCCGCTGCCTTTATAATTGGCTTGGCTGTTATTATATTTATGATGATTTATCCCAAAAAGCTGAATCAATATTGTCCAAGCTCCTTGGCAGCCATTATTTTGGCAACCATTGCTGCTGTAGCATTCAGGTTACCTGTTGACAATGTTGGTGAAATTCCTAGAACTCTTTTTCTTCAGGATAGACTGAATCTAAGCGGTATAAGCATTGACCAAATACAGAATTTATTGATACCCGCTGTCAGTATTGCTGCCCTAGGGTTAATAGAAAGTCTCCTTTGCGGAGCTTCCGCAGGTCGTATGAAGAATGAAAAGCTGAATGCAGGACAAGAGCTAATCGCACAAGGGGTTGGGAATATCATATTGCCATTTTTCGGTGGAGTCCCAGCTACAGCAGCAATTGCACGTTCTAGTGTAGCAATTGCTTCAGGATCACAGACCCGTTTGACTAGTATCTTTCATGCTTTGATACTACTGCTTTCTATGTTTGCCCTTGCAGGAGTTATGTCTGCAATACCACTTTCTGCCTTGGCAGGGGTATTGATTGTTACTGCCTGGAGAATGAACGAATGGCATGTTATTAAGGATATATTTAATAAGAAGCTGAAGACTTCAATTTTTAAATTTCTGATTACCATGGCTTCCACAGTGATATTTGATTTGACCATTGCAATCATCATAGGGGTATTTTTCTCCATCGTGATGTTTGTTATTAAGGTCTCGGATATGCAAATCAGTGTCAGCGATATTGATCCCAATAAGCTCCAAGATAAAACGCAGTACCATGACAATCACAAACGTACTTGTGTAATATATATTACAGGTCCTCTGTACTTCGGTACAGCCAATAAATTAGAGGAAAAGCTTTCTGCCTTTGGGGAAAAGGATCTTCTGATATTCTCAATGAGAGGAGTGCCCCTAGCAGACGTTTCAGGGGTAAAGGTTTTGGAGGATTTATGTGTGCGCTTGACCCAGCAAAACAAAGCTGTTTTCTTTACCTGCCTGCAGCCTGCTGTTATGGAAATGTTCGAGAGATGCGG
>JAQSYB010000145.1 GCA_029256365.1 Clostridia bacterium | reverse complement strand
ATTTATCTGTCCCTGATTTGATATGTACTCCCAAAAGTCGTATTTCTTTTCACTTACTGTTATCATTACATCCGCCAATAGCATTCCGCGGGCTTCCTCTTGATTCCAGCCTGTAAGTACCTCTGCAGCCTTATTTAATATGACAATTCTATTCTCAGTATCAGTTGTAATAACTGCATCACCTATGGAGTGTAAAGTGACCTTAAAAAGTTGTCTTTCTCGAAATACCTCATCCTCCCACTCTTTCAGTTGTGTAATGTTTCTACTGGAGCCTACTATTTGAACTACTCTATCTTTATCTATAATGGGTGACAGCAGCGTATGCCACACCTTTTTCTTTCCAAAAATCGTAAAGGCTTCCTCATAAATAATTGGTTTCTTTGCAGCGATACAATCAATATAATGACCTTCTATTTGATTCCCAATTTCTTCTCCAAATAGTCCCTTAGGCGTCATCCCTTTTAAAGATTCGGCCGGCGTTCCTACATCTATTTCATAACCCTTATTTGCCATATGATAAGCAAAGCTATTGTCATTATTTACATTAATAAGAAACATGGCATCTTGACTTCCATTAAATATTGTTCTATATTCCTGGTCAATCTTTTTAATATCTTCCCCAGCCTTATTTCGAAGCAGCATGATTCCTAGTTGATTTACAAATAACTCAACAATATCAGGACTTTCAAGACTAACGTTCTCTCGCATCATGATAATGAAGCTCCCAAGAACTTCATCATTATAGGTAATCCCAATTCCAAAGGAATCACCCAATTTTATTATTTTCTCTATGGTATTAACAATGATAGGAGGAATGCGATTAAAACTAAACTCATGGAGCCGACCTAATTTTACTAGCTTTTTAGATTTCATCACCACAAGATCAGCCTCATCAACGTCCCACGCTTTTCCTATGATATCATAGCCCATTATTTTGGCCACCTGCTGTACTTTATTGCTGAGCCCTGAAAAGCCTCGCGTTATTGTACGATTTGACTCCTTATCAAAAATGTTCACAAGCACAAATATTGCACCAGATAGTTTTTGAAGCTCATCTGCGATCCACTGGTAGTCAATATCCAAAAATGTTGACTCATGCAATTTTACTGCGGATTCGTATAAAATATTTATCTTATCTGCCTGATTCTTTGTTTCGGTAATATCGTGAAACACAATACATAGATTGTCCTTTTCACTTTTATGAGAATAAATCAAATACCATTTCTTGTGCAAGGCAGAATAGTACTCAAACTTATTATCTTCCTTTAAAGAAGCAGCCTTCTGACATATATCTATAAAATCAAATCCTGCTATTTCTCCCTCTGAAAGGACCTCTCTAATCCGCTTTCCCGCTGCCTTCTCTAATTTCATTCCTATTAATCCAGCAAAGGATCTGTTGTATTCCAGAAATATATAATCTGCAGCCTCTCCTTTATCATTAAGGATAGCTTTCAAACATACAAGTCCGTCTGGCATGTTTTCAATAAAATGATAGTAGCCATTGACATTATCTACTTCAACACTCACTTCTAGCCCTCCATTTACTGTATAAATTTTGACAATATCTTTATACCATCATGTTAATAATGCGCAAATGATGTCGAAATTCAAAATAGTATGTTTATTATATCATTTCTGACATCTATTAAAAAGTCTTCAAATGGTCTTGGTTGTCTCAATTAATCTGTTACTCTTTTTCGAAAAATGATTAGAAAGAAATAAAGCAACAGACTAAGAATCAAAATCCCAAGTCTGTTGCTTTCCTGTTATATTTTCACTGCTCTTTTACTCATTCATATAAGTACTCACTCTGTCCTGAATTGTTCTTGCCGTATCATCAGCAGTTTTAGTCTATCCTCACATACAATCTTTTCAATTTATATCTTCTGGGAAACCAATACAAATAAAACAACAACCAAAACAACTGCAAACATGAATATTCCATATATAATACTGTTAAATCGATATCTCAATCCAACAAATATGCCTTTTAGACTTTCTTCTAGAATATGATCAGGAACCACTGCTTCTTTTGGCGTCATCTCCACCGATTTCGCAGTTTTTTGTGCAGCTCGTTTCTGTAGAAATTCTTCTAAAAAGTTTCTTTTGCTTTTTCTAATCTTTATTTCACTAATTCGATTTATTCCTGCAGTGATCCAATCCGCAGGGCCCAATATTGCTGCATCAACAACTCTGAATACTGCTAGCCCTGAACGGTATAGTATTTTAAAAAATGGGATGTAGAAACTTTCCTCTAAGTTTAAGCTCTCTGGCAGCGGATTAAAGTACACCAGCTTCCCTTCTACCTGTCTTCTAAACAGCTTTCGGAGCAGCAGTGTATAAGCTGCAATCCCTATTGCAAGAACCAACCCAGCACTAAATATGCTCTGAGCAGTATATAGCTTGATTTCAAGGGTACTCTCATGACCAGTTAAATACTCCATTGATCTGCTGATAAAACGAAGAAGTGGGCCTGTCATAAGACTCATTGCAATGACACAGAAGCCTAAAATGATTGGCGGTATCAATTCCTTGATATTCGTGTACTTCTTATCTTGCTCTATATAATCTGGATCTTTTTCAACAAATAATGTAATGAATATTTTCAACATATATACCACTGTTAATGCGCTGCAAATGACAAACAGTATTTCTGCCACCAATAAAAGATTACTATGATACAAATGCTGCACCTCTACCAATGCTTCATGAAGCAATGTCTTGCTGGCAAAGCCAACGAAGCCAGGAACCCCTGTGATACCTATCAAGCCTATGAAAAATGTTAGCTTTAGTAAGTGCTTGTTTCTACCAAAACCACGCAGCAAGTTGATGTTTTGTTCGTGCATCGTTCTATTGATTACACCTGCATTCAAAAACAACATCACCTTAAAAATAGAGTGGTTGATGATATGCAGCAATGTACCATATATTGCGATTGCTCCGTGATCCTTTAGAAGTCCAATTAGGCCAATTCCCGATAAAATATATCCAATCTGACTCATGCTGCTGAATGCCAAAATCCTCTTTAAATGCTTTTGCAGTATAGCAAGCAATCCACCTACCAGCATAGTCATAAAACCTAAGAAAAGTAATGCTGATGAAATATAGATATCATTCCTCATAATGACCACTGAGACCAAAAGAACCCCAAAAACACCGGTTTTTGATAGAATTCCAGATAGTATCGCACTTGCTGAAGATGGTGCTGCGGTATATGCCTGAGGCAACCAAACGTGAAGGGGTACCATTCCCGCCTTCACACCAAAGCCAATCAACATCAGTGTAGCAATCACGTATTTGATGGGTCCCATATGCTCAATTTTACTAGGCAGCAAATCAATATTTAAGGTGTTTGCAAAGTCAAACAATAAAAATAGTCCCATTAATAAAAACAATCCGCCTATTACAGCTGCCGCAATATAGCTGGCTCCAGCCTTATGGGAGTATTGATCCTCATCATGTATTACCAGTAGATAAGAAGAGAAAGACATCAACTCGAAAAAGGTAAAGAGGTTTAATAAATCTTGTGAAATAAAAATACCAATGGTACTGCTTAGGGTAAGGGTGAAGAAAGCAAAGTACCGATTTCTGTTCTTAAATCTAGTCAGGTATTGTGTGGAATAATAGCTGGTAAGCAGCCAAACAAAAGAAGTTAGAAAAACAAAAATATATCTTAAGTAATCCAGCTTAAGATATAAGCCCTCTCCCATAATATCCGGTATCATCACATAGACAGGCCCTGTTTTGAGATAGATTGAAAGCATACAAACTGCTGCAAATTCAACAAAGTTGACCGCTACAACAAAGATGTTTCTTGCCCGTTCACGTTTTCTCCCAATTAGCCAGCCTGCCAATGCACAAAGCATTGGGAATATTAAAATAAACAATAATAAAAATTGTGCCAGCATCTATATCACCTCAACAGCAATTTCTTCTATAAAATGTAAAACAAAGTTAGGAAATAACCCAAGAAGCACCACCGCAGCTGTCAAAATAATAATTGGAACAAGCATCGTCGCTGGTGGATCCTTATGTTTTCCTGAGGGAACATAGTCCTCCCCTGGGAAAAATGCCGTTATGATGATCGGAATCAAATAAGCCGCTGTAAGCAATGCACTAGTCAGCAGTATGATAACGAATATAGCGCGGTTCTCATGCAGACCTCCTAGAGCTAGATACCACTTACTTACAAAGCCGTTGGTAGGAGGGATTCCGATCAGTGAGATTGCCGCGATAGAGAAACATCCCATTGTAATAGGCATTTCTTTTCCGATTCCCTTTATTTCGTGGATGGTCTTCTTTCCCGTCATATACATCACTGCACCAACACTGAAAAAAAGTGTAATTTTAATCACTGCATGGTTAATGAGATGCATTAAGGAACCTGTCAGACTATCCCTGTTTAAAAGAACCAGCCCTAATATAATATAACCCAATTGACTAATCGTTGAATATGCCAGCCTCTTTTTCAGGTTATCCTGATGATAAGCCAAAATCGAACCCATCAAAATTGTTAGAACAACCAAGGGGCCTACAAAATAAATGCTGTCTACCAGTTTAATAACCTGGGCACCAAATATATAATAAGTCACTCTTGTTATTGCAAATATTCCTGCTTTGACAACAGCCACTGCATGAAGCAGAGAGCTGACTGGTGTAGGCGCTACCATAGCAGCAGGCAGCCATGAATGCAGTGGGACAACTGCTGCTTTTACTCCGAAACCGATGAAGAAAAGCATATAAGTGAATATTAAAAAACCGTGGGCTCTTACATCAATATTATTTAAAACACCGTAGTCAGTAAAATTGAAATCACTCCCTGTCAGATACAGCAATACAATACCAGCGAGAACCAATGCTGCTCCGAAAAAGGAGTACTTCAGATATTTCCTGCCCACCTTCATGGCTTCATCTGTGCCACTGTGTATAACCAGAGGAAATGTCACCAAAGTAAGGAATTCATAGAACAAATACATTGTAAAAAGATTCCCCGCGAATGCAATACCAAGTGTCACACCAAGTGTCGCTGTAAAAAAGGTAAAGAAGCTTTTCTCTTTTCCTTCATGCTTCATGTACTCAAAGGAGTAAAATGCCGTACAAATCCAAAGCAAAGAAACAAGCATGCTAAAAAGTGTTCCTAGCTTATCTACCTTGAAATATATATCTAATATATTATTTGTTTTCACAAGCTGCAG
>JAQSYB010000144.1 GCA_029256365.1 Clostridia bacterium | reverse complement strand
CATGTAAAAGTTTCTATTATTATATCCGATCAACCGGATAATGAAAAGCTTGATTTTGCGCTCTTGGAAAAGCATGGTGCAGAGGTGACCAAGGTTAAAAATGTTGGTTGGGGGATCATGAATCAAAAGTTCTGTGTGATTGACCAAGCAGTTGCTATCACAGGATCCTATAACTGGAGTAACAACTCCAAAAGCAATAACCATGTAAGCGTCATCGTCACCAATTATCCAAAGACCATTACTGAGCTTACTGACACTTTTCACGGGATCCGCAGCAGAGCCATAAGGATCAATAATGGTGAATCATTGGAAGATATTATCGCATCTGAACAAATAGAAACACCTATGCAGCTTAAACCCGAAAACCATACTCCCCGGTACACTTTGTCTTCAGGAGGAGAACTCAATTTCCAACAGCAGTCCTTAAAAGAATTCAAAGATGTACTGGACAATATCATTGCCTCTGAAGTAGGAGCCTTTGATAAGGATCTGGTCAAGCAGAGCGGCTATAACCGCGCCAAAGAAAACAATGGCGACCATCAGATTCTTCACCAGGCCATGGATAGTCTGTACTCCAATTTCATCAATGAAATTGAAGTTATCGCAGAGAAAAAAGATCGTTTGAAAGTGCGCATTGACGAACAGCAGAAAGTGAGTTCGACCAATATGGAATTTCGTACAGAACAGGAAATTGAAAAAATTAAGGGCAATGCAACGGTAGACAAGCAAAATCTCGATTCGGATATCAATACTTTGACCGCAAAAATTGAAGAGAAACGTCTTCAAATTACCTCGAATAATAATACGAGAATCCCCTTTATCGAAAGTAAGATCATTGCCTTGAAACAAAAGATCAAAGAATTGGAAATTGAGTTTGTAAAGCCTGCAGTCAATAAACCTATTATGTCAATCCTAGCGGCTACGACTTTATTACTTGCCATGTATATATTTGTTTTTTACTCCTCTGTGGCCTATATCTTTATTTTCTCGAAAGAAGAGATTAATGAAATGATGTTGCTAGGCTCAGCAAATACACAGTCGCCCGAAGTCTTTAATCCACATGCTATTACCAAGATAGGGGAGAAAGGGATGGGCGGTATATTATTTCTCTTTTTGTTTGTGGCTATTCCGCTGGCATTGGGTATGTACAAAGTTTTTAAAGATCTTTTTGATGTCATTGAAAATAAGGAAGTCCAGCAACATGGTATTATTCAGAAGATCAAAATGGCTTTCGTGGACAATTTGGGAATTATTCTTATCCTCGTTGTTGATATTTTTATCGCCTATAAAGTTTCAAAAAATATCAATGATATAGAATTGCTGACCAATAAGACAGACCAACGGCTGTCACTGTCAAATGTACTTGGAGATAGCAATTTTTGGCTTGTATTTATCCTTGGTGCGCTGGGTGTATTTCTTTTTGGATTCTTTTTCGAAAAATTAATGGGTCAGGTCAATGAACGTAACCTTTCTTTTCAACAGCAGAAGACAAAACATATTGTCGAGAGCCACCAGAAAGAGATCAGTGAGTACCAGGATCAGATCAATAAGATCCAATTGGAGAACGATACCATACAAGCTGAACTATTTACGTTGCAAGTGAGCAAAGATGAAAAGATAGGTCAGATTCAGCAGCTTCCGATTCAGCAGAACGAACGAGTAGGAACTTTGCAACATCAACTGCTCACTTTCAAAGAACGGATCAGTAATATTGGACAGATTTACAAGAGCCAGATTGACAATGATAAGCTGCCTATTTCCAAAGCCGAGATGGAAAACCGAGTCAATATTTATATGGAAGGTTGGAGTAAATATCTATACGAGGTGTATGCAATTTTAAAGGCGGAGACCAAAACCCGTGAGGCTGTAGGTGAATGCGAAGCTTGGCTTTCCAATTTGGGACTACAGTCTGATATTAAACATGAACTACTTGAAGATATTGCAGCATTTAATTAACCGCTATTCCAATGAAAATATCCTATATTTTACCAAGATTATTTATACTATTCTTGCTTGCCAGTTGCCGGAATGATGACTCCAAAAAGCAGCAGGTAATACTCAAAGATTACAATATCATTATTGCCCCGGATCTATCCAACAGGATCAATACACACTTATATCCGAAACCAATCCATGATACTGTTTTGATCCAAGATATTGTCAGTCATAGTGATGACCTATTAAAGCTTCACAATCGAAGTTCCGGACAATTAGATGTTTATAAACTTGATTTTATCAACCGTGGAATATTAAATACTTCATCATTCGATCCAAAGAAGATGACTATTGATTTTAATCAGTTTTCTAACAACCAGCTAGATCGGGCCAGTTATATCCGCAAAGGTCTGAAAGGTGATGTAGAAGTCTTTACGGATGAGGTAAATCGGGTCTATGATTATGCATTGAAAAATCCATCCGGTGCAGATGTTTGGAATTACTTTAACGAAACGATTAAGAGTTCGTTGGTAGATGTTTCTCCAAAACGAATAGACGGGAGCAATAAGATCATTGTCGATAAGAAAAATACGAATGTCCTGCTTCTTTTGACTGACGGTTATATCGAAAGTACAAACAAAGGGAGGGGCTATAGACTGGGATCAGAACTTGTAGCCAAGATCCGTAAAGATTACAATGCGAGCGGTAAGCGAGACTTAGCCGCTTTTATACAATCCGATTCCACCTATGCAATCAATAGAACTGATTTTAACCTCAAAGACGTGAACATCTTTATTGCTGAACTTGTTGACCGTTCATTGGATCCAAGCGGTGCAGCCAAAGAACAGCCTACTGATTTTCAGATTATCAAGGTTATCTGGGAGAAGTGGCTTAAAGATAGTGGCTGTGCCAATGTTAAGGTTATTCAGGCTGTGAATACAAAAGAACAGTTTTATCAGGAGTTTGAACAATTCCTCAAAACGTTATAGGCAGGATGAAAAAGTGGGTAAATGTAATGATCAAACTGGGCATAATCGCACTGTTTTTTCTGCTTGTTTTTTTAATGAGCTGCGCGCAATCCGAACAGACTTTCAGGTCTTTCGGCTTTTTGGAAAAAAGTAATCTTCCTTACTCAGATGCGGTACGGGTATTTAAAGTAGTTGATGGAGACACCTTCTGGGCTAAAAATAATCGCGGCAATAATGTGAAGATTAGGCTGATCGGAATCGACGCTCCTGAGGATCGAAATGCTTTTCACAAAAAAAAGCATCCTTTTGGAATAAAATCCAAACGTTATCTAGATAGCTTGATTCTGAATAAGGAGATCCGATTGGAATATGATGTGGACTCGCTAGACCGTTATGGTCGCACGTTGGCGTACGCTTATCTCAACGATACATTTATAAATGCTGAGATGATCAAAAATGGATATGCGCTATTAATGACTGTACCACCCAATGTGCGGTATGAATCCCAGTTTGTTGCAGGTCAGTCTTATGCGCGCTCAAATCGCTTGGGTCTTTGGAATGTATACGATAATCCTAAACTAGACTGAGTATTCAATCATTGGCAAACTAAAACGGTCTGCTATCTCACAATAACAGACCGTTTTTTTTATCGAAATTACATATTCAAGACTTTATGGCAAACAGTTAGCTCGGCCAGTTCTGGCTTAGATGGGCATTCCATATTTTTTTCATCATAATCTCAAATATGACCTGGTCTTTCTTTGATACCAGTTTAGGTTCTTTACCTTTATACTTTTTGATCAACACTTGGTCGGGCAGGGCTAGGACATTCGCAATTTGTGTGTAGGCGAGTTTAGAAGAGGAATCCGAAGCAAAAAAGTACATTTTTTTGTTTGTCATCACTATGGTCCCTCTTTTTATTAACTTATAACTTGAATAGCCTCGATCTGAACGCAATTCGAACCAGTCGATGTTGCTTTCCTCGTATAAGCATATTTCATTTTTTATGATTTCGTGATTTGTACCCAATTGTTGGAGAGGTTCTTTCTCGAGTTTCCAGTAGGAAAGAAATTTATTGAGCATTTGTTTACTATGAGCCGGAAACTTGATGTTGCGTATCTCTAGTGACTGCTCTAGCTCATGAAATTCACGGTATGATATTCTTTTTTTTGCGATAAAAGGCTTGGCCAGCGAATCAACGAATTGTGTATTCCTTTTATCTTTTATTCCTTTAAGTATGGTCTCACCGATGTTAAAAAACTGAACTAATTTATTGAAATGAGCAAAGTCGTTGTTATCCAACATAGAGTTTTTAAGTAGTTTAATGTATTCCCTATCGATCACATCAATGCCTAATTTTTGCCGATAATATGTTGCTGTATGATCGGCTATGAGTAACAAAGATTGTAAATGTTTAATGTTATCTAATTCAAATTCACTGATGATCCCATTTTTACAGCATTCATTGATATAGGTGATATAAAATTCCTCCATATTCAACCCGAAGCTTTTGTATACCTCGGTGCCATACTTTGATACGATCAGCTCCATGTCATGAATGCTGACCGATTCTATTGGTTTATTTGCAAAGAGGTTATTGATTTCAATTACACAATTCTCATCCGGCTCTTGCTTGAACCAACTTTGCAAGAGACTTTTCTTGATGAGCGGTTTCTTTTCAAATATTTCCTTATTCATATTGTCTGTATTCTTCATATATGGGATCATTCCAGTTGCATACACCACCATGCCAGGAGCAGGCCCCTCGGCCTCGTGCGTCAGATGTAGTACCATCACAGCATCTTGTCACATAACCAATCACTCGCTTCCTTAAGGGATTGATTACATTATACAATTTTTCGGCTGCAGTTGACCCAAGCTCTATCGCTCTGTTGAGGTCGTTGACAGCTGCCTGTGGTTGCTTTAATTTTTGATAGCATATAGCTCGCCTGTAGTAATGGTCAGCGTCCTTATTGTGGGCTATCAAGTTATCCAGCTTTCCTAGCGCATCGCTATAATTGCCTTGTTTGATAAATAGATCAATCTGGTTGGATCGTAAGGTATTTCTCTTGTTGGATAGCAGATCTATTTCATCGCCAAACTTGGCAAATGTATTTGCACGATCAATCAGTCTTAGCGATCGTTCAATATTTTTAGTAGGGGCTGTCAGCAGTTTTAAATAATAGTTTAGACTATCCTTCCGTACAGCTTCATTCTTATCCTCCAATGCTTTCTTTTGTTGTGCAGCTAGCTCCAGCTGTGCTTTTTCCTTTTCTTTTTGTAATTGGAAATGATGACTGGCA
>JAQSYB010000143.1 GCA_029256365.1 Clostridia bacterium | reverse complement strand
GCCGGCCATAATAATTTCATGTGTCATTTATTTCTCCTCCTCTGGTGTTCTAAAGTTACCCAATGGGAAGTATGGCATCATGTTTTCTTGCAGCCATTTTAATGATTCAACAGGTGTCTTCCCCCAGTTTGTTGGGCAAGTTGAAAGTACTTCAACTAATGTAAAGCCTTTGCCCTCCATTTGAGTCTGGAACGCCTTTTTGATTGCCTTTTTAGCTTGGTTGATATGCTTCACGTCATGTACAGAAACTCTCTCTACAAAAACTGCCTTTGGAATTGTAGCAAGCATTTCACTTACCTTTAATGGCAATCCTGCATGATTTTCATCTCTTCCTAGTGGAGCTGTTGTTGCCTTTTGGCCAACCAATGTTGTTGGAGCCATTTGGCCGCCTGTCATACCGTATATTGCATTGTTTACGAATATTGTAGTAAACTTTTCGCCTCTCATTGCAGCGTGAACGATTTCTGCTGCACCGATAGAAGCTAAGTCTCCATCGCCTTGATATGTGAATACTGTTTTATCTGGATTTACTCTCTTAATACCTGAAGCAACAGCTGGAGCTCTTCCATGAGCTGCTTGCTGCATGTCACAGTTGAAGTAATCATAACAGAAAACCGCACATCCAACAGGAGCAACCCCTATGGACTTGTCTACTAAATCTAATTCTTCCAATACTTCTGCAACAAGTCTGTGTATGATACCATGGGTACAACCTGGACAGTAATGCATTGGTTTATCTGTCAAGCCACTTGTTTTTTCAAATACTACAGCCATTATTTTGCACCCCCTAATACCTTCTTAGCATGCTCAACTATAGCTGCAGGTGTTGGAATCATTCCGCCTGTTCTGCCATAGAAGTGCACTGGCTTCTTGCCGTTTGAAGCAATCTTAACATCATCAATCATTTGACCCATACTCATTTCAACTGAAATGAAAGCCTTTACACTTGCTTGATTCGCAGCTGCTTCAACTGCAGCTGTTGGGAATGGCCATAATGTAATTGGTCTAATCATACCAGCCTTTATGCCTTCACTTGCAAGCTTTGTTATCGCATTTCTAACAATTCTAGCTGTTGTTCCATATGCTACAAATACGATCTCTGCACCTTCAATATTGTAGTTTTCTACTCTTGTTTCATTTGCAGTTATTTCATCGTACTTCTTGAAAAGCTTAATGTTGTGGTTTTCACACTCTTGCGGATCAATAAACAGTGAGTTTATTATGTTTGGCTCTCTTTTTCCGCCTGTGCCTACAGTAGCCCAAGTCTTCTCTGGAAGGCTTCTCTTTGCTACTGGCTTGAATTCTACTGGCTCCATCATTTGACCTATCATACCATCACCCATTATCATTACTGGGATTCTGTATTGGTCAGCCATATCAAAGGCCTCTTGTGTAAGGTCAACTGCTTCTTGTACTGAACTTGGAGCAATAACAATTAGTCTGTAATCTCCATGTCCGCCGCCCTTTGTTGCTTGATAGTAGTCTGACTGTGCAGGCTGAATACCACCAAGGCCTGGGCCCCCTCTAACTATGTTAACTATAACGCATGGAAGCTCTGCTCCAGCGATATAGGATATACCTTCTGCTTTTAAGCTTATTCCTGGGCTTGATGAGGATGTCATAACTCTTGCTCCTGAACCTGCTCCGCCATAAACCATGTTTATTGCAGCAACCTCTGATTCAGCTTGTAAAAATACTCCGCCCTCTTGTGGCAATCTCAATGACATGTACTCTGGTATTTCGTTTTGTGGTGTAATTGGATAACCGAAGAAGTATCTACAACCAGCTTTAATAGCTGCTTCTGCTATCGCTTCATTACCCTTCCATAATTCCTTCGCCATTAATGTTAAACCTCCCTAAATTTAATCTGTAAGCCTATAGTCTCTCTACTTTAATCACTACATCTGGACAAATCTTTGCGCATGAACTGCATGCTGTACATTTCTCCATCTCTTTCACTGTTGCGGGATGATAACCTTTTACATTAATTCTCTCTTTGTCCATTACAACTATTTTCACTGGACAAACTGTCGTACATAGCTCACAGCCTTTGCACTTGTTTTCATCAAAAAATACTCTTCCTGCCATTTTTTAACCTCCTTATTAATTAGCTATATGTTTTGTACCAAACAGCTTACATTAAATCCAAATGGTACAAAACATTTTCCTTGATTTATATGTTGTAAAAATACATTTGTGATGATACAAAAGCAGATGCTTCTACTGCTTTTGTTTGCATTACTTTTTTTACAACATATCTTCTATTTCCCATGGTTTTTTCATGTAAATATCTATGGGGAAAACCTCTCCTTTGAGGTTCTGTGGCAATTGAGCCACCAATGACCTTTGGACTACGACATATTTTATGGGCAGTCCCAAAGCATCTGACACTTTCTCACACAGAGCTTGACCTTTCATGATATCATCTATAGTCGTTTCTCCGCATAGATGTGTATTGTTGACCAACGCTGTAACTTTTTGTCTAGAACCTGCTTCAATGGCTCTTATATACTTGATAGCACCATCTAAGTCTTGTGTCATACTTCGATTGGCATTCAGTACAAATAGCATATCATAAGGCTCTTTATCCAGATATTCATGATATCTACCCAATGCTGTTGCTCCTACCTTGTCCCCACCAACATCAAGTACTGCCTGATAGGATTTGTCATGAAAAACTGTATTTATCTCAGGGGACAAAGCAGGTATATCACCTGATAAGCCCTTGATTGACGAGGATATTACTCTTATGCCTTTTTCCTCAAATAGAGGTTCTAGCTGTCTTGATCTAAAATACGGGTTGACTATGTCCAAATCTACGATTGCAGTTTTTGCACCTGCTGCTGCCAATCCAAAGGTGTAGTTCACAGCAAACTCAGTTTTTCCACTGCCATAGTGCCCAGTGATTATTCGAATTCTTTTTTCATCAAACATAACATCACCTATACACTCAGTAAAGTTTAGATTCTGTTTGCTTCACAGAATGCTTTAGCTGACCTAGTGAAGCAATATACAGAATATTGACTTTGCTGTGTGTTTTCAATTATTTTATTTGTATTCTCTAGCTTGCTCTTCGCCTCTTAGTACTCTAAGGCCACCTTCAGCCAAAGCGATCATTTCGTCTTCTCCAGGGTATACTTTTATATCTCCTATGAATCCTACTCTTTCCTTGATCCAAGCTACAAGATTCTTATCGTATGCAAGACCGCCTGTTATGCAAATTGCATCAACCTTGCCCTCAAGCACTGCCGCACAAGCCCCAATTTCCTTTGAAACCTGATATGCCATTGCTTGATAAACAAGCTCTGCTTCTTTATTGCCCTCTTTAATCATAGCTTCAACTTCTCTGCCATCATTTGTTCCTAGGTAAGCAACTAAGCCGCCTTTGCCAACGATTTTCTTCTTTAACTCATCTATTGTGTACTTGCCGGAGTAGCAAAGCTTAATTAAGCTTCCTACAGGCAGTGAGCCAGTTCTCTCAGGGGAGAATGGGCCTTCACCGTCTAAGGCGTTGTTTACATCAACAACTCTGCCATTTCTATGTGCCCCAACGGATATACCTCCACCTAAGTGAGCAACGATTAGGTTAAGCTCTTCATATGACTTTCCTAAATCTCTTGCAGCTCTTCTTGCAACAGCCTTTTGATTCAAGGCATGGAATATGCTTATTCTTGCTATCTCAGGCATACCTGATATTCTAGCTACTTCATCCAATTCATCAACAACAACTGGGTCAACAATGAAGGATGGAATATTCAATTGCCCTGCAATTTCATGTGCAATAAGCGCTCCTAAATTGGAAGCATGCTGACCCATTGCTGCAACCTTAACATCCTTTAACATGACATCATTCACATTATAGGTGCCGCCTTCCATAGGCTTAAAAAGTCCACCTCTGCCTACTACAGCACTTAACTTCGTGATGTTGATGCCATTTGTATTTAATGTCTCTAGTATTACATTCTTTCTGAATTCAAATTGATCGGCTACAGTATTGTATGGTGCAAGCTCTTGATCTGTATGTCTAAGAGTTGTCTCCATAACTGGCTTCTCATTGTCAAATATCGCAATTTTAGTTGATGTTGAACCTGGATTGATGATTAATAATCTAAATACTTCCTGCATTGTACCCTCCAAAATATATTATTTGCTAGCCATTAGCACGCCAATGGCAATTGAGTTTAGTTTTGCTTCATCTGAATCTGCTCTTGAAGTTAGGACTACTGGTGCCTTTGCACCAACAATAATACCTGCATTCTTTGCTTTTGCGAAGAATACCAATGACTTGTAAAGTAGGTTTCCAGCTTCAATTGTAGGTACCATTAAGATATCTGCATGACCTGCTACAGGATGATTCATTCCCTTATGCTTTGCTGCTTCTACAGATATTGCATTGTCTAAAGCAAAAGGTCCTGCTACTGTACAGTTCTTAATTTCGCCTCTTTCATTCATGGCTACCAGTTCTGCTGCATCTAGTGTTGCTTGCATCTTTGGATTTACCTTTTCAACCGCTGCGAGTACACCAACCTTTGGATTTTCATTGCCCAAAGCCTGTGCAACCTGCACTGCATTTTCAATAATTTGTTTTTTCTGTACCAAGCTTGGCGCAAGATTCATTGCCGCGTCAGTTACATAAAACAATCTATCATAGCCATTCACATCAAATACTGCAACGTGAGACAATACATTGCCAGTTCTTAAGCCAATCTTCTCATCAAGTACCGCTTTTAATATTACCGAAGTATCTACCAGACCCTTCATCAAAAGATGTGCCTTGCCGGAGGACACTAGTTCAACTGCCTTAAGGCATGCCTCGGCTTTATCTGCTACATGAATGATCTCAAACTTTGCAAGCTCTACACCGCATTTGCCTGCTGCTTCCAATATCTCCTGCTCATCGCCTATCAGTATTGCATCTGCAATGCCCAAATCCTTCGCACTGTTAATTGCACTTAATACTTCTATATCTTGAGCCACTGCAACTGCTATTACCTTTGGACCCTTTTCCTTTGCTGCCTTTAAAATTTGGTCAAAAGCTGTAATCAAATTACTTCACCTCATTTTCGTATATTTTTGCTTTTTCTTCACCATTTAATATTCTTTGTGTTCCTTCTGCTAGAGCAAGCATTTCATCTTCTCCCGCATATATCTTTACAGGTGCAATGAATTGCACTCTCTTGGATATTTTTTCACACAATAGGCTTGAGTATGCAAT
>JAQSYB010000142.1 GCA_029256365.1 Clostridia bacterium | reverse complement strand
CCTACCAACAAGATAACTGGCTTTAATAGAATAATAAATATGATCGTTCCCACAAGATTAAATGTTAAATGCATCAAAGCTGCTCGTTTTGCAGTTATTGAAGTACCGATACTTGCCAGCAATGCAGTAACACAGGTTCCAATATTTTCACCGAATAAGATAGGCAAAGCTGCTTCAATTGGTATCAATCCTTCGAATGCCAAGGCTTGAAGGATACCAATGGTTGCACTACTGCTTTGTATAATTGCAGTCAAGCCCATACCTACCAGTACTCCTAACATGGGATGATGCTGAAGATTTACCATCAAATCTGTAAATCCTTGAATTTCCTTTAAAGGCTTCATTGCTGCGCTCATTTCATGCATACCTGAGAATAACAGACCAAAGCCGATAAAGAATTCACCTAGCAGCTTAATTGACTTTTTATTTGCAAAAAGCATAAGTGCCGCACCAATTATAAGAGTATACGGAATAATATCATTAAATTTAAAAGCGATAAGCTGAGCAGTCATTGTAGTACCAATGTTTGCCCCCATTATAACGCCGATAGACTGAGTCAAATTCATAATACCTGCGTTAACAAGACCTACCACCATTACTGTTGTAGCACTACTGCTTTGTATGATTGCAGTAATAGCTGCACCTACTAAAACTCCTAAAAATCTGTTGGCTGTTAGTATTTCAAGTAGTCGTTTCATTCTTCCGCCCGCAGCACGCTGCAGTGCATCCGACATGATTTTCATACCGTATAAAAACACTGCCAGTCCTGCAAGAAGACCAACTATCATCCTAAACAAAAAAATCCCTCCCAAACAAAATAAGTCCACGATAATAATACTACAGTTATTCTACAAGAGCAATATGAAATTTACATAAGACTATTAGAAGTTTATATCTTTTGCTCAATTTCATTACTAGTCTTTCCCAAAAGCGCCTTAAAATCTACCTCATTGATAATAATCGCAACAAAAATTAATACGCAGCCCAAAATCATCTTCAAAGTCATAGATTCATGCCAGAATAATACGGAGGCCAAAGCTCCAAAAACAGATTCCAAGCATAAAATGATGGCTGCATGAGTTGAAGGAGTATTTCTTTGTGCTAAATTTTGAATTAGGAACGCAAGTAAAGTGCTCAGAATAGCGGAATAAAAAATTCCACTCCAGATGCTTATCCCTGCCAATACCGGAACAGGCTCTATAGGTATCGCTAAAATAGTGCATATCACCCCTGCAAACAGCACTTGAATCGTAGCCAATACGATAGCATCTGTCTTATTTGCAAAATAGCCTATTGAAACAATATGACATGCATAGAATATTGCACATAGAAAAGTCAAGAAATCCCCTGGACTTATTATCATCTGTTGATTTACCGATATCAATGACAAACCAAGAAATGCCACAATCGCTGTGATTACAGCTTTTTTACCTGGAAACTTTTTGGTAAACATTATCATGATAAAGGGCACCAGCACTACATTGAGCCCTGTAATAAAGCTTGATTTTGCAGGTGTTGTAAGATTGGCTCCAAAGGTTTGTGTAATAAATCCCAAGGAAAGAAAGACACCTACGATGCAGCTATTTTTAACATCCTGCCAAGAAGCCTTTTTCAGCTTGGGTAAAAATATGATTGCCATAATCACTCCAGCAATCATAAATCGCAGTGATAAAAAATATAATGGTGTTATTACTTCTAGTGCATTCTTTGTAACAACAAAGCCGCCACCCCAAACCATGGCAACAAAAAGGAGACTTAAGTCCCATAACAATGTTTTTGATACAATTCTCTCTTTCAAATTAAACCCACCCCACATAAAAATCTACACTAACAATTATATCTTATAATTGCCTTTCTTCCAATTTAAATATCAATTTATTCTAATATGCAAACATGAATCGTATAATATTGTTAGAGGAGGGATTATTATGGATTTTTTCAAGGACTTGGGCAAGAATCTAGGTAAGACAGCGAAAAATGTGACTAAAAAATCTGAAGAGCTTGTAGAGATTACGAAGCTCAACCTAAGCATAGGAAATGAAGAGGATAAAATCAAAAAGCTTCTATTGGAATTAGGCAGCGATCTTTATGGGAATTTCGCAAAAGGAGAAGTCGTGGATGAAGGCCTTCATGCTAAGTGCACGCAAATTAAAAGCATCGAGGATAGCATAGAAGCACTAAAAGAAAAGGTCAAAGGTCTGAAAGGACATCATCCAAGTACTGAAAGCTGCTGCGACTGCCATTCAGATAACGTTGAAGAAGCAAAGCCAGAAGCCAATTATCGTTTAGATGACAACAAAGAAGAAGGCCAATAATAAACAAAGTCCCCTGTTGAGGGGACTTTTCTTTTTAAAATCTTATAACTTGTCGTCGCATGCCTACGTTAATTACCAGCCCCAAAGCTACCAGATTTGTCACCAAAGAGCTGCCTCCATAGCTGACAAAGGGAAGTGGAATTCCGGTTACAGGCATAATACCAATGGTCATGCCTATGTTCTCTAATACATGAAACAGATACATGGCAGTAACTCCAACACATATTAGCATACCATAAGTGTCCTTGGCTGCTTTTGCAACGTGAATGCACCTTAAAAGCAAAATTGTAAACAATGCAACTACAACCACAGCTCCTACAAAGCCCAATTCCTCTCCTAGAACCGAGAATATAAAGTCAGTATGTCTTTCAGGAATAAACCCGTTGTTGTTCAAGGTTCCATTGAACAAGCCTTCTCCAAAAAACTGGCCGGAGCCTATAGCAGTCTTGGATTGTATTACGTGATATCCGCTGCCTAGGGGCTCTAGTTCTGGATTTAAGAAAACCAAAATACGATTTTTTTGGTGGGGCTGCAGAGCAAAAAACCAAAGCAGTGGTGTACTTAATATAAAAGCTACAATAGCTCCTATAATATATTTATAGTTGATCCCAGCAACAAATAGCATGATTGCACAAATAAATAGAAATACAAGTGCAGTCCCAGTATCATTTTGAAGCAAAATAAGTGCGATTGGCAGTACAGTATATCCAATTGTGATTGCCAAATCAGGTAGATTATTCAGCTTATCCTTCCTTAATTCCAAATGCTTGGCAAAGGCTAGTATGAAACCTATCTTGACAAGCTCCGAGGGCTGAAAATTAACAGGCCCTAAGTCAATCCAACTTTTTGCTCCTTTGATCTCTTTACCCAAAACAAAAACGGAAAGCAGAAGCAAAATATTAATAATATATATTGCTGTCTGCATATCACCAAAGCTATTGTAATCAATCAACAGCAAAAGCAGCACTGCAATGACACCCAATACAAAGGCAACTCCCTGAATTGTTATATACTTAGGAGTACCGCCACTTGTAACCTGAGTTGCGCTTGCAATGCCTACTATGCCGATAATAATTAGAATTATTGTCGTTACAACTATCCCCAAATCAATATTTCTTAAGAGCTTCCGATCAACAATATTGTCATATCTCATCATTTCAAATCACCCTTTGTTATCATATCCTTTGTACATAATTATTTTAGCATAAGTAATGATGAATACATAGTTATTTCATTATAATTTCGCCAGTCACAACATCTACTGCCATGATCCAATGACCATAACCCTTGGATTTATGGGGCTTGAAGTGTGTATAGCCTCTCATGCTGTAATATCTTTCCTCTTGCTTATTATACATACCTGGAACACCAAACATAATCGCTTTAATAACCTTTTTGTCTTTGCGACCTCTTACATACTTAGCTCCTAATATATATTCCTTTCTACCAACCATCATTGCACATTCATTGCACATAAATGGATAGCCAAGAGGCATCATAGAACCCATAAAAGGAATTGTTGCGCTATTTAGCAAGTAAATATCATCCTCAATTTTAAACCACTTTTCCTTTGAATCATCGTCCTCATCGTATTCACACAATTTTCCTAGAACCTTTTCAAGCTTTCTATACATAGGACTGGAGTAATATGGATGATCTTCTAAGTCTTGTTCCATCTCTTTTTCCTTATGATGTTTCTTTTTATCTCTGTCATCACTGTCGCTGTCGCTATCGCTATCACAATCACAATCGCTGTCCTCATCATAATAATAATTTTTATAGTCGATTTCAGGACATTGTACCTCATATTCATATTTAGGCTTGTGCTCATGTTGCTCTTCCATTTCAATCACAAACTTCGCCTTTATTTCAGTTTGCGCCTCATACAAAGGCTTCTGTGGAAGCATCTCAACAGGCTTAACTGGAACTGGCTCAGGCACTACAACAGGCTCAGGTATTGGTTCTGGCTCCAATATTGGCTCTGGCTCAATAACTGGCTGCATTACGATAGGTTCGCTGACAACTTGTATTGGAACAGGCTCTTTTTTAGGTTTTACTGGAGCTGTTTTAATGACTGGCTGCATCGATATTGGTTCAGTTACAATTGGAATAGGCGCATATTCTTTTTTTGCCTTTATCGGAGATGGTTGGATAACCTGCTGTGCAGGCATAGCTTCTTCCATAGGCTGAAGTGGAACAGGTATTACTTCATCCTCATCCACAACATATTCCATTACATCCTTAAACCCTTTTTTGATGCCGCCCACAATATTTTTAGCGCCTTCTACAACATCCTCAACTACGTCTCCAACAAAATCTTCAACGACGTCCTTGGCTCCTTCTACTACATCCTTGGCACCTTCTACTACATTTTCTACTATGTCCTTAGCACCTTCAACTACTCCACCAAGAGTAACCTTTGGCAGCTGCGGCATTTCTGTAGGTTTGGTTTGTACCGGAGCAGCAACCTCTTCTATGTTTTCTATGTTCTTGTCAATTCGATCCTGAGGTTTGTTTACGATGTGATACGCATTTTTCCACTGCATTTTATCTCTTCCAGTATATCCAGACAAGGGAGTTGCAGTATTTGTTTTTACAGCTGCCACCATAAATTCGGATATGTTCATTCCACTTTTCATAACGTTATCGGCATCAAACTCTACATTTAACTCGCCTCTTCCACTTCCATCCACCATTAATCTGCCCATGTCAACAGCAGCCTTTTTGGTAGGTGCAATTAGAAGCATCCTATAGTCTACCTTTTCGCCATATTTTACGTTTTGTGCATATGCTGTAAGCTTGCCCTTTCCGTTCTTTATTTCAATTTTTGCGTAGCCTGTCGGAATTTTACCGGCAGCCATTTCGTATCCCTTATCATCTTCTTGAAGTATGATAAAATAACGTTTATATTCATTATTTAAAGGCACAGAATAACCCCCTTTTATACATAGT
>JAQSYB010000141.1 GCA_029256365.1 Clostridia bacterium | reverse complement strand
TCTCGTCTTCCGCTCCATATGGCGGCATAACCAAGTGGTAAGGTAGAGGACTGCAAATCCTTCATCCCCGGTTCAAATCCGGGTGCCGCCTCCAAAATTTAATTTTTAATCTAGCTTATTGGAAACGATAAGTTTTTTTGTTTTTTGTAGAATGAAAACAGAGGATGATGAGTATGATTTTTGTACATAAACCAAATTTACCAATAAATAATATAAGAATTGCTCTGGTAGATTATAGAATCGGAGATGAAGCAGAAAAGGCTCTTGCAATTGCTGGTGTTGAGACAATTAAAACAATACCCTGCAAAGAACTTTACGATGCAATTAATGGTCACCCTGATATAGTTGTTCACCATATTGGGGATAATAAACTGATCGTAGCACCAAACGTTTTTGACGAGCTGCAGCCTGTACTAACAAAAAAAGGATTTGCATTGACAAAAGGTGAGACTTGGCTGAATAGAAACTATCCGGAAAACGTTGCATATAATGTATTGAGGGTGGGATCTTTTGCTTTTCATAACACAAAATACACGGATCGATCTATCATAAATGAATTTGAAAAAAATAAGATTAATCTGATACACGTCAATCAAGGCTACACCAAATGCTCTACTTGCGTCGTCGACGAAAATACAATTATTACATCAGATTATAAAATTGCTAAGACTGCCGAAGGATGTGGAATTGAATGCTTACTCATAAAACCGGGTGGAATCATTCTGAAAGGACTAGATTACGGGTTTATCGGTGGTTGCTGTGGATTGATTTCGCAAAACATCATGGCTTTTACAGGTAATTTAGATAATATTCAGGACAATTACAAGATAGTTGATTTTTTAAAAAGTAAGGGAATTGAAGTAAAAATACTTAGCACAAAGCAAATATTTGATATTGGATCAATCATGCCGCTAACCTATTGATTTGCAAATGTACAGAAGCATTTTAAACTCTGAATACAAGTCGCTACTCCGCAAATACTACATATAAGAAAGGAGTTGAAGAAATGTTTCTTGTAACGATCGGAGCGATTAATTATGCAGACAACGTAAAAGATTTCATTTATAAACAAATGGATGTTTTGAAGCAAGAAGGATTTGATAGTACCTGTGAACATTATTATATTAATGATCATGTATTTATAAAATGCGGCTTAAAAGATAACCTGCTGACTAGACTGACTGATAAAAAGAATTGCGAAGAATTTAAATTTTGTATTTCTAGAATTATAACGGAAGCAATCATTGGCAATTGGGAAGCAAAGTTGATTAAAAAGATTATAAAGGAAAATTATTTTTATTTAAATGAGAAAGAACGAGATGCAATCTGCAAAAATGCAATCATGCTTTTACAAGAGGATAAGGGAATATTGCCGGGAGGCTTCTATAAATTAACCAGAAAAAATAAGGTAATGAGAGAGATATTAGAGTACATTTCCACCAACGATACAGTAATAATAGATGGCTTGGTAAACTTCAGACTTCATAGCTACATCAAAGAACTTAGTGAAACCATTGAAAGGGCAATTGAGGTTTTTATTACAGAACGAGAATACAACGAGTTTATAAAATTATTAAAGTATTTTGTTGAAATTCAAGAATGCAAGCTTGATGTATTACACTTAATGCCGCTATCGGATGGAAAGTACTTACTGCTAGATAACGAAAAAAATAAAGTGAATGGCGAGTTTTTTGAAGAGATTAGAGCTGATATTGCGGAAGGGGATATCAATTATGATGATTTGCTGATAAGCACCCTCATTACAATATCACCTCGAAAAATCTATCTCCATAGTCTCAACAGCTTTGCGAACAAGGAGCTGGTAAGAACCATTACCAATGTGTTCAGTGACAGGATAAGTATTTGTCCCGGCTGTGAATTATGCAGCAGCAATGCAAGCGTGGAGCTAAACAACTATAGGCTATAGCTTGATTTTGTGATATAATGAAACTATTACAAAAGCAAGCTGGTGATAAAATGTTGCAATTAACGATTATGATAATTGTTGGAGGCATTATAGGTTGGATAACAAACGTATTGGCAATAAAAATGCTATTTCGTCCTATAACACCAATCAAGATACCTCTAACAAGTTTTAAAATTCAAGGGTTAATACCTAGAAGAAGAAGCGAAATAGCCAAAAGCATTGGAGAGGCTGTAGAAAATGAGCTCATCAGAGTTAACGATATTATAGAGCAGCTGGTTACAGAAGAAAACAAAACAGAGGTATTGGATAGCATTCGGAAAAGAGTAATAAAGACCCTAGAGCTAAAGTTGCCATCCTTGATCCCTTCTTCAATCAAACAAAAGCTTCTGGAATATGTCGGTGAACAAATTGACATAGAGGCTGCAGGCATACTAGATCGAACAATAGATGATTTGACCAACAAAGCAATTGAAAAGGTCAAAGTTGGCCAAATGGTGGCTGATAAAATAGATGAGTTTGAGTTGGAGAAAATTGAGGATATGATTATTCAGCTTTCTTCCAAAGAATTAAAGCACATTGAAGTATTAGGTGGAGTACTTGGCGCAGTGATTGGGTTATTACAAGGAATACTGGTCATGTTTATTTGATAAGCCATACATAATTAGCTATTGACATTAAAATTAAAGTGGTATAGAATTTGTTTAATATAAATTTGTAAATTCATGATATAGATAAAAGCAATGATAAGGACGAGTAAAGCAATAATTGCTTACAGAGAGGAAATGTCACCGGCTGAAAGCATTTCCAAGTAAATGTGCTTGAAAACCACCTTGTAGCTTTGAGCTGAATAGAAGTAAGCTTTTACGTTGATTACGTTATAATCCTAAAGAACAAACTAGGGTGGAACCGCGAATAAACTCTCGCCCCTTTTATAGGGATGGGAGTTTTTGTTTTTGTCTAATATATATAAAAGGAGGAAAAAAAGATGATTAAAATTACTTTAAAAGATGGCTCTGTAAAAGAGTATCAAAAGGGAATAACTGTTGAAGAAGTAGTTGCCTCAATCGGCAGCGGCCTTCTAAAAGCAGCTATGGCAGCAAAGGTGAATGGGAAGACCGTTGGTCTTATTCATCAATTGAATGAAGATTGCAGCTTAGAAATATTGACATTTGATGATGCTGAAGGCAAATGGGCCTTGAGACATACAGGTTCACATACATTGGCGCAGGCAGTGAAAAGATTATATCCCAATGTTAAATTGGCAATAGGTCCAGCTATTGACAATGGTTTTTATTATGACTTTGATTCTGAAAAGCCATTTACTGAAGAGGATTTAAAAGCCATAGAGAAGGAAATGGAGAAAATTGTTAAAGAAGACCTAAAGCTTGAGCGTTTTGAACTTCCTCGTAAGGAAGCTTTGGAGCTGGTAGAAAAGCTTGGTGAAAGCTATAAGGTAGAATTGATAAATGATTTAGGCGAAGATGAGATCATATCTTTCTACAAGCAGGGTGAATTTGTAGATTTATGCGCTGGTCCTCATGCTCCATCAACAGGCAAGTTAAAGGCAATAAAGCTACTAAATGTTGCAGGTGCATACTGGAGAGGCAGTGAAAAGAATAAGATGCTGCAAAGAATATACGGCACAGCCTTTGCAAAGAAAAGTCAATTAGATGAATATCTTCTAATGCTGGAGGAAGCAAAGAAACGAGATCATAGAAAACTAGGCAAGGAGCTTGACTTATTCAGCTTGCATGAAGAGGGACCTGGTTTCCCATTCTTCCATCCAAAGGGAATGATATTAAGAAATATACTTGAAGATTTCTGGAGAAAAGAGCATAAGAAGAATAACTATCAAGAAATTAAGACACCTATTATATTGGATGAAGAATTGTGGCATAGATCAGGGCATTGGGACAAATACAAGGATAACATGTATACTACAAAAATTGACGACGGTGACTTTGCATTAAAGCCAATGAATTGTCCTGGTGGCATGATGATGTATGCAAGAGAAATGCACAGCTATAGAGAGTTGCCTTTGAGAGTTGGAGAGCTAGGTCTGGTGCATAGACATGAGCTTGCTGGAGCTCTTCACGGATTAATGAGGGTTAGATGCTTTACTCAAGACGATGCCCATATATTCATGATGCCTTCACAGATAAAGGATGAAATCATAGGCGTTGCCAAAATGATAGATTCTTTCTACAATTTGTTTGGCTTTGAATACCATATGGAGCTTTCTACTAGACCAGAGAAATTTATTGGAACAATAGAATCTTGGGATTTGGCAACTGATGCCTTGAAGGATGCCTTAGATACATTGGGCAAGCCTTATATCATCAATGAGGGAGATGGAGCCTTCTATGGACCTAAGATAGATTTCCATTTAAAAGACAGCATTGGACGTACATGGCAGTGCGGAACAATTCAGTTGGATATGCAGATGCCTGAGCGTTTTGACCTCACATATGTAGGAGCTGACGGTGAAAAGCATAGACCTGCAATGATTCACAGAGTAATATTTGGAAGCATTGAAAGGTTTATCGCAATATTGACTGAACACTATGCTGGTGCGTTCCCAATATGGTTGGCACCGGTTCAAGTGAAGGTTATGCCGATATCAGAAAGACAAAATGACTATGCAGTTCAAGTAGTGAAAAGATTAGAAGAGCTGGATATCAGAGTAGAGCTAGACAACAGAAATGAAAAGATAGGCTATAAAATCAGAGAAGCTCAAATGCAAAAGATTCCGTACATGCTCATTGTTGGTGATAAGGAAATTGAAAACAATGCTGTAGCGGTAAGAGACAGAAAAGAAGGGGACAGAGGTTCCTTGAATTTGGAAGACTTCATCGTGAGTATTCAAAAAGAAATAAAAGAGAAAATCAATAAGTAAGTTATGTTAATCAGATCATAGCATAAGCAATGAAAGAGAACTCCTAAAGTCACCACAGACGAATAATCTGTGAACATGAACTTTAGGAGTTTTTTCTATTTATCTTACTAGGTCTTGTATTAAGAAAGGTTCATGTTAATATAATGATAAGAGAAAATCATAGGAGGCATGGATTATGGAAGCTTATCAAAAAATAGCAGCCATTGTTTTAGCTGCTGGTTATTCCTCGAGAATGGGAGAATTAAAGCCACTGCTTCCTTTGGGAGACAAGACAGTTATAGAAAAGGTAATTGATGCGTTCCGAAAGGCTGGCATAGACGATGTAAGAGTGGTTGTAGGCTATGAAGCACAAAGGCTGATGCCTTTATTGGAAAAGCGGAAAGTGCAGATAATACAAAACATCGAATTTGAAAAAGGTATGTTTTCTTCTGTACAAGCTGGAATAAAAAGTCTACAG
>JAQSYB010000140.1 GCA_029256365.1 Clostridia bacterium | reverse complement strand
TAGCACAAGGGTATAAAGTCCGTGAAATATGATAGGTATTGTTATAGATGTAAACAATTTGTAACATGTTGCTAAACCATATATATTTATTATGGCTTTGGAGATATAATAAATATAGAAGATAAAGGTGCTAATACTCTTTATTCCTCCCCCTCATTTCATAGATAATGGCGGCATTCGGTATACCGAATGCCGCATTATTATTCTTTTCTTTTTATTACTTCGATAAATGCTCTGTCAATGCTTCTATGGACATAAGCAAATCCTTATCCGCATCATTGATTCCTACTATCTTATTATAATTCAGCTCTATTTGAATGACTTCCTTATCAAGCTTAATATTTAAAATACCTTCATTGACATTAGTATTCTTAATAATTACTTTTCTATGAATCCTTTTGCTGCACAAAACACGATTGAGCTCTAACAGTCCAGCATGCTGCTTTATTATTTTTTCGTCAAAAAAGCTGTACAAGGCTTCTTCATTTAAGTTCTGCAGGTCCTTTTCATTGCACTCCATCATAATGCACATATTGGTGCAGGTATTCGCTTCAGGTATTGAAAGAATGTTTAAAACAAGGGCGCAGCTTCCAGAGTAGTATGTTAGAATCGTAGCAAACTCCAGCACTACCTTATATTTAAATAGTGCTTCTTTGTAATGCTCCAAATAAAAATCATTTAGTAGGTTTATCACATCGTTGGTTCCCTGAAGCCCCATATTACTCTCCTTATTTTACATTTATTATTTACGAATCTGTCTATCCTTAGTTATTGTTTATAAGCAAATCGTCTTTCTTGTCTTCTATTGCCCTTAAGCTTTTATGTATTTCCATACGGTTGCCTTCAAGCTTCGCAATGATATCTTGAATTTTAAAATGAAGTTTATTGACCTCTTCTTTGTCCGCACGAATTTTATCTCGAACATTTAAATCAGTAAATATATTATCAAACCAAAAGTCAAACATTCTAGTGGTAGAATCTATTCCTAAGTTTGACGTGATATCAAATGACTTGATGTCCTCTAGCTCTTTCTTTAGATCCTTCAACTGATAAGAGAGTCTGTTGAAGTCCTCTTGGGCGTTATCTATGTGATCATATTTGGCTATATGGCTCAATATTCCGCCTCTTGCCCAAATGTCATAGGTCGCCCAGCCTTCAGCGCTTTCAAGATGCTCCTTGGCACTTGTTACTGTGCTTTCCGCATATGCTGCTACTTTCATGGCCTCATCTATCTCTACCAGCTGCTGTCCTAGCTCTTCTCTCTGCTCCTCCAATTTCTTATAAACCAGATACTGTTTGCTGGTGATGCTATTTTGAATCATTTCTTCTCTTTGCTTTAATTCTGCTTCATAAGAATGCTTGCAAGCTAATAATTCTGCTATCCTTCCATTTAGGTCATATCTTTCATTGTTCAAGTCAATCACCCTGCCTGCCGCTTTATCATACTCCATCTTTGCAGCCAGCATTTCTTGGGTCTCTCTATCCAGCTTGCCTTCATATTTTTTTATCAGCTTCAAAAGGCTGTTTGATAGGGATTCCTTTTTCATCTGCTCAACATCTAAAGCCTCTGAGTTATACTGCTTCAATATTACCTGCATTTCCGCTTCAGCTTCTTTAATTCGCTGCTCTAGCTTGCTTAAACGCAGCTGCAGCACTGGCAGCATGGTGAGGCTGTTTCTTATATCTATTAGCTTTTGATTTTCCATATCCTTCACCTCTTACATTTATTGAGACAAACACACTTCAATATATTGCTTTCTTTTATTATATAATATTAAATGAAAAGTGCAAAAAATAATAAAAAAACACTGCAAATTTTGCAGTGTTAAAATTCATAAATGGTGGGAGTGCGGGGGCTCGAACCCCGGACCCATTGATTAAGAGTCAATTGCTCTACCAGCTGAGCTACACACCCATTCTTTAATGCCGAGCTCGTCACTCGACTTTATTATTATATAAAAGTATTAACATAAAGTCAACACACATTTTCACTTTTTTTATAATTTATTCTTTCATATTATCAACCAGCTGAAATCCCATTTCCGATACCTTCAACTTATCAAAGCCTTCATCGTAGTGCATACAGAATAGCCTACTTCTGTCTTTCTCTTGAATTACCTCACATAATTTTTCAAAATGCATATGGGGATTTTCGGGATAATCATAGCTGCATACATCTTGATAAATATAATTGATTTCCTGCTTCTCAAATCGCTCTAGAACATGATCTGGAATGTTTTTTGAGTCGCCACTGTAGAACAACTCTATGTCCTTGTATCTGATTGTATAGCCATAACAGTCCATTTCTGCTATATGCTGTACAGATAGCGCTGTGATATTCATTTCAAAATCCGAATTTTTTAATTTATATTCCTTTGTAAGCTTTGTCAAATGATATAATTCTCGCTGTACACCCATATATTCTAATAGCTTGCTTACATTCTCCTCATCTGGGGTCAGAACATTGATGTCTGCTTTTTGTATATAATGAGCATAGAAAATCAAATCTCCCAAAGAAGATATATGATCCGGATGTCTATGGGTAATCAGAACATATATTTCTTTTATGCTGTCCAGTATATTTAAGCTTTGTATTCTTGAAAAGGTTGTACTGCCACAATCAATGAATAATATGGAGCTTCCTTCTTTTATAAAGGCACTATTGTTTCCTAAAGCTGTATTTAAAGCACTTCCACTTCCTATGAAATTCAGAAACATATCATTTCCTCCGTAGAATGTAGTCTTATTTTTATTTTACACTAATTTGGTAAAAGAAAAAATACATTTCTAAATCTTAAGTATTCATACTATAGATATGAAATACTACAGTCTGAATTCCAATTTTGTTGCATTATGTAATATTTTAGGTTATTGTTGTATTGCAAGGAGGTGATATCTTGATTAATAACGAAAGTATTCAAGGCTTTATCAAATGGACCAACATTCTAGGAATTTTAAGTATTGTATTAGGTGCTTTGGCGGCTCTTGCAGGTTTACCAGCACTTATTATCGGTGCAGCACCTGGTGTTTTAATGATATTAGCAGGCGTAAAGCTTTTAAGTGCTAAGAAAACAGCAGAAGGATTCATCGGCATAGAAGATCCCACTCTACAATTAGAAAAGTTCAATCAACTCATTACAGAATCAACCGGATTCTTTAAGTTCCAAAGTATCTATTACATTGTAGCAATCGTATTGTCTATCCTAGGCATTATTGCTTGGTTTGCTGTCATTGCTTCCATTATAAGCTCAGAACAGATGTTTTATTAACAACAGCTACGAAGACTTCTTGTGTTTTTGCATGGGAAGTTTTTTTGTTGCTGCCAAATACATATAACTATCTATGTTGCAAAAGCTAAAGTATCACAATATGAAAGGAATATCACGATGCTCGGATTCGCATGTATTTGCAACACACTCAAGGAAAGCGGACGTTTCAAAACAGTTACAGTAAAGACATTTTCAAAGCTAGATGAAATCGAACAATTAAAAAAACTAAAATCTACAGCTGTAGATAATCTGTATACCAGCCTGCAGATTTTAAAATGGTGCAAGGAAAACGATATTCATATGTATCGATTCAGCTCGGACTTGATCCCTCTTGCTACCTATGTAGTCAGCTGGCACTGGTGGCAGGATCCTGATATTCAGAATATGTGCACAAAGATAAAGGAATATGCACAGGAAAATAAAATAAGAATCAGCTTGCACCCTGACCAATTCTGCGTACTAAATTCTGATAAGCCCGAAGTCGTAAAAAACAGTATCACACATTTGGAATATCTAAATAGGCTTTCCAACTTAATAGGAAATAAAATACTTATCATCCATACCGGAAGCACAGTAGGGGGAAAAGAAAAGGCGATGCAGCGTTTTATTGATCACTTCAAGCTGCTATCTCAAGATATTCAAAGCAAGCTGACCTTAGAGAATGATGACAAAAGCTTTGGCGTAATGGATGTACTAACTATTTGTGAAACCTTAGGAATACCTATGATATTTGATATCCATCATTACAACTGCCTCAATGCAGGAGAAGACCTATCTGAATTGCGTCAGAGAATCATCGCTACTTGGAAGGGAAAGCGGCCCAAAATGCATTTAAGCAGCGGTAAGACCGGCTTCACCGACAAGCACCACGCAGATTATATTACAGATGAGGATTACGCTAGGGCTTTGCAATTTGCAGGAGATGACTTTGACATTATGCTGGAATGCAAGCAAAAGGAGTTGGCACTGCTTCAAATAAGGGAAACCCATCATTGCAAGAATCCTTCCTAGGCTTTATTTGCTGCGGATTGTATACAATTATAGGTTACTGCCGCCAATACAATGATTCCCCCTAGTATCGCCCATGAGCCTGGCTTTTCACCCCAAAATATCAATACCCATACAGGATTTAAAATAGGCTCAATCACCGCAATCATGACCGCATCCAGGGCTCTAATGTGTTTTATAGCAATTCCATACAACACATAGGGTATCCCAAACTGTATGATGCCCAAGGAGATTATGCCCACTATACTGGTCATATCATAATCGGCACTTACAACAAAAGGCATGCATGCCACCGCTGTAACGATGTTTCCCAGCAAAATTGTCTCCATAGGGGAGCCTTCCTTTTGCTGCCTGGAGCATACAATAAAAAGCGCAAAGCAAAAGCCGCTTATAATGGCCAAAACATTCCCCATCAAGCCGCCAAAACCAAAGGAATCAACAAAGAACAGACCTACACCAATTAAGGTTACCGCAATGGTAATCCAGTCCTTTAGGGCTACCTTTTCCTTTAAAATAACCCCTCCTAGGATTGCAACATAAATAGGTGCAGTATACTGAAGCAGCACTGCATTTGCCGATGTAGTCAGCCTGGTAGCCGCTACAAAGGTGATTGCCATGCTCGCATATGCAACTGCTCCCAAAACCTGATATAGACTCCAAGTAAACTTTGGCTTTTTCAGATAGATAAAGATGATTGCAGCAGCAATCAAGCTTCTTAGGCCTGACACAGCCAGGGGACCTACATTGACCAGCTTAATTAAAATGCCGCCGCTGCTCCATAGTACACTGGTAAGTATCATAATCGCGATATATTTTGTACTTTGGCTTGTCCATATCGTATTCAACTTTTTATCCATATGTCACCCCTATTAAAAAGCTTGTTTAGTCTTTTCCGTAATAATGCTTCAAATCCCCTGCGTCCATTGCTTCTGTTTCGTACATATAAAGCTTTCCGCTTCTGCAAAGAAACAATATATTGTCTTCCACATCAATATACATTTTGGTCACCATTTCTGTACCTTCAGCGCTGTGATAGGGAACTCCTTCAAATAGATTGAC
>JAQSYB010000139.1 GCA_029256365.1 Clostridia bacterium | reverse complement strand
AGCTATTCCCTTAAATCCCAAATGGGAACATTCAGAGTAGTTTGAGTATCTAGCAATGTTATGTCTACATTGTCTTTGTTTGGATCCACATGATTTATCCAAACTGGACTGTTGCGATAAAACACATCTATTTTGGCGGATGAATTGAAAATCTCCTCTGCTCTTTTAAGCTTCATAAAATCAACTCCCTTTCTTTAAATTTATTATTCATTTATGCAAAAATAATATACATTTCAACAAATTAAAATAATAATTCGTAAATTTATTATAATATTAGTATAATACTGTTATGACAAGTTTTTGGAGTTAAAAATGATAGTACTGAATAGGAGAAACAAATGAGTAAGATAGAATTGACTGCACCCTGTAATTTTGCGCTGGAAGCAGTACTGGCGAGAGAAATAAGAGATTTAGGCTATGAAACGACTACGGTAGAAGACGGTAGAGTAAATTTTGAGACCGATGAATATGGAATCTGTATGGCAAATTTATGGCTTCGTACTGCGGAGCGGATATTGCTGAAGGTGGGAGAGTTTCACGCAGAGACCTATGATCAGCTTTTTGAAAGCACCAAAAAGCTGCCTTGGCACAAGTGGATTCCAAGAGACGCAGAGTTCCCAGTAGCAAAGGCTTCATCCATTAAATCCAAGCTTTTTAGTGCCTCGGATATACAAGCCATCGTAAAGAAGGCAGTAGTAGAAAGCATGAAGCAAAAGCACAAACTGGATTGGTTTCCTGAGAAAGGCTCCAAGTATCCTATCCATGTTTTCATTAATAAGGATAAGGTAGTGTTGTACATAGATACCACTGGTTATGCATTACACAAAAGAGGCTACAGAGAATTGGCCAATGAAGCGCCGATTAAGGAAACCTTAGCAGCAGCCATGGTACTGTTGACACCATGGAGAGAAGATAGGTTGATGATTGATCCTTTCTGCGGCTCTGGTACGGTATTGATTGAAGCTGCAATGATAGGCTTGAATATGGCTCCTGGGCTGAATAGAGAGTTTATGGCAGAAGAGTGGGAGCTTACACCCAAAAGTCTTTGGAACAAAGCCAGAGAAGATGCCAAAAGCAAGGTCAGAACTGATGTGAAGCTAACATTGCAGGGCTATGATGTGGATGAAAAGGTGCTTCGGGTAGCACGAAACAATGCAAAGCTTGCAGGGGTGGAAAATCAGATACATTTTCAAAAGAGAGATGCAAGAGAACTAAGCAGTACTGACAAGTATGGATTTATTGTCACCAATCCTCCCTATGGAGAAAGACTGGAGGACAATAAATCAGTGGAGAGCCTATACAAGGATTTGGGCAAGGTGTTATCAAAGCTTGATACATGGAGCTTTTATATCATTACAGCACACGAAGGCTTTGAGAAGCTGTTTGGCAGAAGAGCAGATAAAAAGCGCAAGCTGTACAATGGCATGATGAAGACTGATTATTATCAGTTCTACGGACCAAAGCCTCCAAGGGCACCGAGAGAAGAAAAACCACAAGAAAACGTAGAATAATCATATAGGGGGTAGCTGCCAAGGCTACCCCCTTTTAACTATTGCCATTTGCAAAGCAAATCTAGGCAAAAGGCGAAGGTGCTCGATGCGCTGAGCCTTTTATTAACTGCCATTTGCGAAGCAAATCTAGGCAAAAGGCGAAAGCGCTCGATGCGCTAAGCCTTTTATTATGCTAAAATTTAGTATAAATAAATTTTATGAAAAAAGAAACAAACTGTGCTTGTTTTGCGTATATACTATATATCAAGAAGTTATATTTGAGAGATTAACCTAATAGGTTGAAATAAATTACGGGAGTGGATGTTATTGAGTCGCCAAAGATTTGACAGGGATTTCAATGGTTATGGAGGATCTGATTTTAGTGGACATAGAGGACACCGTGGACCTGGAGGCATAGTTGGGCTGGTTTTTTCCCTGGTATCATTGGGACTTACCATAGCCTTTCATGTATTGGGAGCGGTGCTGCATGCTTTTTCTGGATCGGCAGGAAGCAAGCCGATAAAAAACAATGAGCCACCCTTCCAGCCTAATATGCAGCAAGCGCAAGAAAAAAGCCATGGGTCTTCTGAAAGTACATCAAAAGCAGAAGAGCCTATCATAAACAAGCAAAAGAAAAGCAATGTAACAAAGGAAAAGGTAAAAGAAACCTTCAATCAAGAAAAAGAAGAACATACCTCAGATTGGAACATATTGCTGTTTGTACTAACACTCATACCTGTCATTGTTACATTATCTATGAAGAGACTTGATTTGACTGGGTTGGTGCTGATTGGCGGAACTGCAGTGATTGTAATATATAATATTGCTAGAAATGCAAGCATCAATGCGAAAAAACGTAAGAAAGCAAAGCAAGACATCATCGTAGAAGACAAAAAAGAAGAAAACGAAATCGAAAAGGTCATTAAGGAAGCCTTTGATAAGGTATACGCCATCAGAAAAGAGCTCTTTCGGATTACAAAGCCAGATGTGAAGGTTAAGCTGGAAGGCTTATGTACAATGGCGGAGAAGCTGATAGGTGAAGTAAGGGCAAATCCGGAATGTATGAATTCAGTTAGAAAGTTCTTCTATTATTATTTGGATGCATTCAATGAAGTGTTCCAAAAATATATAAAGCTCTCAAGCTTTAGTGATTCCTCGGAAGAGGTGCA
Organism: Clostridia bacterium; assembly: GCA_029256365.1. Taxonomy (GTDB): domain Bacteria; phylum Bacillota; class Clostridia; order Lutisporales; family Lutisporaceae; genus GWB2-37-7. Next base: position 3,279 of record JAQSYB010000139.1, on the reverse strand, counting down.
AAAGCTTTTGCTTGAGACAGAAAAATCCTTTGATGATATGGAGGATATTTTCAAGGAAATGTGTGAGGGCATGTTAGAAAAAGATATGCTAAACCTAAAGGCAACCATCAATGTCTTAAAAAACAGCAATTACAACAATTAATAAATGTAAGGCCAGGAGCTAGCTTACACTAGCATCCTGGCTTTGTTTTGTTTTTGCAGACCTTTTGATATAAAAGATAGTGGCCATGATTGTCGGTATGATAGCAAAGTTAAAAAGTGAAATATATGCATAGATGTTTAAGTATCTGAATAATACAAAAAGATTCTCAGCCATAAAATACGAAACAATTAAAACAGACAATGTAATTAAATGGATAGTGAGCTTGCTTCTGATATTTAAATATGTCAAAACGCGGATAAATGCATAAAAGCTGATGATATACTTTAAATACCAGCCACCGAGTATTTGGAGCATTACATAAAGCTCACCACTTTCTAGAAATCTCAAGTATTGAACCAACTGTGTTTGCAATAGTTTGGGATAGGACATGGTGTTTAGATATTCAATGTCAAAGGACATCATAACTCCTGTTGTAGCGATGACCTCCATTTGGGTCACTATCAACAAAGCGATAAGCGAATGCTTGATGAGCCTCTTGTCGTCTTTGATATCAGTAAGATAGGGAAAAATAATTCCCCCAGTGGCATATAGTCCTAAGGATTCAAGTATTGCAATGAAAAAACCACTGGTTAATCCATTTTCAAATAATGGAAACAACAGCTCAACACGCTTGTATTTTGTTGTAAGTATGGCTAGGTTGATGCCTGCCAAGCAGATTAATACGATACCTATCATGGTAACTGTTACAATAGCGACCTTGTCACGGCTTACTGTGTATACTGCTGGAAGAATAAAGAAGATCAAGAACATCCATGTAGGAGTCTCCAACAGCATGTTCGTATGCATTGAATTGGCCTCTACAGCTGCACTTTCTATCAATGAAAAATATAGTGCAGCTGCAAAAAGTACAATGAAAAAGGTGCCTATTTTTTTTCCAGTCGCTTCACAATATAGATCATAGATATTTTTGCAGTTGAACTTTTTACTGGTATAAAGAAAAAACATAAAATAAGCTAAAAATAATACAGTAGCAATTAATACAGCTACCCAACTGTCTCTCATACCATTCCTTGTGAAAATTGTCGGGTAGGTTTTCATAGACACGATAGCTGCACCCATTATGAGAAAAGCAAAATGCCTTGAAGTAAATTTGTCCATATCTTCCTGCCTTTCAAGTTTATATAGCTCTTATAAGCAAAGTATATTGATAATTTAAGTAAAACTGTCACCCTGAGCATAGCGAATGGGTCTTAGTGCATATTGAGATAAGATTCTTCGCTTTGCTCAGAATGACATATGGTGTGCTGCTGTTTTAAAATCAAAGCATCCACATTTCCAATTACTCTAAACTGTCACCCTGAGCGCAGCGAATGGGTCTTAATGTTATTGGGAGAAGATTCTTCGCTTTGCTCGGAATGACATATAGTGTGTTGTTGTTCTAAAATTGAATTTTCCACTATTTTCAAATCCTTTTTATTATTAGTAGCATTGACAGCAATATGAATAATATTCAGTGCTTATACAGAAAATTATACTGGTGATGAATATGCATGATGATAAAATAAAGATTATAAAAGAACGATTCTACAACAATTTCGATATCTTTTATAGAGAACTCAATACAAACAGGGGAATAGCTTATGTAATTTTCGATGGTATCATGTGTGACAGCATTTTTGTAAGTGACTTTATTATTCGCCCTTTGATAGAATGTGAGGATATAGGAGACAACATTGATCGTGTCATTGGTGAGGTTTTAACAGCCAAAACCGTTAGATTTGCGAATTCAATCGATGAAGCCATTGTAAAGATATTATCTGGCGATGCAATACTTTTGCTTCCTGGTATAGATAAAATAATTGCCTGCGATGCAAAGGGTTATAACACGAGAAGTATTGATATACCTTTGGCGGAAACAGTTTTAAAAGGACCTAGGGAGGGCTTTACTGAGGATATTATAACCAACATTACACAAATAAGACGCCGCATTAAAAATCCAAAGATGAAGTTTGAACCTTTTCAAATGGGCGCAAAATCCAATGTACTTGTCGTAATGAGCTACATTGAAGGGACCACCCCCCAAAGGATGGTAGATTTAATCAGAAAGAATCTGCAGGAGATCAAAGAAGACTATGTCTTAAGCAGCAACTTTATTGAAGAGCGATTAAAAGCGAAGCACACTGCATTTGATACCATTGGCTACACAGAAAAGCCTGATATTGCTGTAAGCAAATTAACAGAAGGCAAGGTTGTGGTTTTGGTTGATGGTACGCCTATTGCTATCACAGCGCCATATTTCTTTGCTGAGTCCTTTCAGACACCGGATGATTACTATATGAATAAGTACGTATCTAATGTAGCCAGGGTGCTTAGATAATTCCGTTTCCTACCTCTGTTGAAGTTGTCATGCTGTCTTTGTTTTTTATGCTTATCAGAGAAGGCAGTGTAAGATTGCCGCAGCCCTTGGGTTCTTCAATCAGTATTGTAGGTGCATTAATACTTGGAGATGCCTTGGTTAAATCAGCATTGGCATCAAATATAACACTAATTGTAATAGCACTAAGCTCTATCTGCTCTTTTTTGGTTCCCAAAACCTATGGATCGATTACCATATGGAATTTTGTCATATTGTTTTTCTCCTCCATCATTGGTTTACCGGGTTTTTATGTAGCCTTCATAATTATGGTATCTCACCTTGCAGGCTTGGATAGCTGCGGCTACCCATATCTCTATCCTCTGGGCACCCTTAAGGTGCTGAACTTAAAGGATTTATTGATACGAGATGACTTGGATAAGATATCAAATAATATTTTTGAAAGAAATGAGGATGCATAGCCATGAAAAAAAAGCTGCTGGCGCTGCTTGTTGCGCTATGCATGGTTACATCAGGCTGCTTCAGCTACAAGGACATAAACAAATTGCTGATTGTAGTCACAACAATCGTTGATATTGATGAGGAAGACAATATCATACTGTATTTTGAAGTGTTTAAGCCTTACAGAAGTGAACAAATAGCAGGTGGCAAGGGGCAGAGACTTATATACAAATCAAAGGGAGAAACGCTGCTTGAGGCAATCCGAGATTTGAATCTAGGCACTAGTCTAAAATTGAATTTTACACAGAATAAGGTTCTGATTTTTACCAAAAGAGCTGCTGAAAAGGGATTGGATAACTAT
>JAQSYB010000138.1 GCA_029256365.1 Clostridia bacterium | reverse complement strand
GATAATACAATAGATATTGACCATCGGTCATCAAAGTGATATCATTATATTGACCGATGGTTAGCATAATTACTAGGAGGTAAGTTTATGCCTTTACAACTTTATGATAAAGAAAAAATTTTAGATGCTTGTTTTGATGTATTTGCGCGATATGGATATGCGAATGCCTCGACCAATATGCTGGCGGATGCAGCTGGTATATCCAAAGCACTAATATTTCACCATTTTAAGAACAAGAAAGAGCTGTATCTTAACGTTTTGGACAGATGCATTGAAAAAGGTAGAATTGAAATGGGTTTTGATACACTATTGGAAAACCAGAATTTTTTTAAAGCCAAAGAAAAATTCAGTACCATCAAATTCCATTATTATAAAAACAATCCCGATTTAATAAGGGTGATGAGAGAAGCATTTTATGCCACTCCTGAGGAACTTAAAACAGAGATTCAAGATAAGTACGGTGCGTTAATTGCCAATAATGAAAAAGAGTGGAAACGTTTATTTGAAAAGGTTCCTCTGAGAGAAGACGTGGATCGTGAGCAGGCGTTTAGACTAGTGACACTCACTCTGGATTATTTTGACAACAAGTATTTATTAGAATTGGAGAATAGCGATGATTCGGAAGAAGCGTATCTACAGGACTTTTTGAAAGAGAGGAACAGTTTTCTTTCTATGATTCGATTTGGAATTGAAAAGTAAAGAAGGAGGTGCCTTTATGATAAATATGGTAAAAAGCTTTAATGAGTTGACTCCTGAGCTTCAGGTCTTTGCAGGTGGAAAAGGTGGCATGCTGGCTAGAATGCTTCAGGACGGATATCCGGTGCCGGAGGGTTTTGTTGTTTTGCCATCAGCTTTTCATGAAGAAAAGTTACATAAAAAAGCCTGGGACGAAATACTGATATTTCTAAATGAAATAAGAAAGAACAATAAAGGAGCGCTGTTTGCAGTAAGATCCTCTGCTTTAAGCGAGGATTCAGCCCAAGCCTCCTTTGCAGGGGAGTTTGAAACTGTTCTCAATGTAGGAAAGGATAATGAGATACAGGAAGCCATCTATACGGTTTTTAGATCGAGGCAGTCGGAGCGGGTAAAAGCATACAGCTCTGTTCAAGGTATTGATCTGAATCATCAAATCGCGGTAGTTGTTCAATTGATGGTAGCTTCTGAGATTTCGGGGGTTTTGTTTACTGGTGATCCTATTACGGGCAGTTATGCAAACATGATAGGCAATTATGTGCATGGATTAGGAGAACAGCTTGTTTCTGGAGAAGCAAATGCCTATGACTTTAAACTAAGTAGACCGAAGGGAAAATATGAGGGTCCTGACGAGTTAAAAAAATACGCCCATAGCCTGTATGGATACGCATCAAAGCTTGAGAAGCAACTGAAAAGTCCCCAGGATATCGAATGGGCTGTGTCAAAGGGAAAGCTCTATCTTTTGCAGGCAAGGCCAATAACGACATTGACTTCAGGGAATCTGGACACCTATGAAATAAATGAGAGCTTTTCAGGAGATGCCCTCTGGGTAAATACAAATGTGGGAGAAGCAATCCCTGATGTTGTTTCACCACTTACCTGGAGTTTAGTTCGAGCTCTTGATATTGAATCCGGTTTTGTACCAGGGTATTATTTGTGGTCAGGTAATATTTGCGGAAGAATATACTCAAATATAAGCCAAAGATTATCTGCTATCACTGCAATGTATGGAAGCCCCAAATTAGGTTTAAAAATTCTCGGGGAGGTATTCGGCCAGGTACCAGAAGGGCTAGCGATTCCAGTCTATCCATTTTCAAGAATGGAAGTAATAAAAATAATGTTGCCAGGAATCAGATATTACTTGAAAAAGAATAAGGAAATTTCAAAGGGTATGTCGCAATATATTCAGGATACGCCGGATTGGTGTAGAAGGACGAAGGAAGCAATTAAGAAAACAAACACCAAGGAAGAACTGCTGAACATATGGAAGTATGAGCTTGAGCCCTATAACACAAAGGCATGGTGGGGGCTCTTAGTAAGCGGAAGCAAAGCTGTGCTTGCCTTAAGCTTGAGCAAAAAACTTACAAAGCTGATGGGAACTGAAGATGCCAACGCACTTTTATCCAACCTAAGGGGGGATACAGAGCTGGCAAGTCTTGGACCGGTAGTGGGCATTTCAAAGATTCTCAAAGGAGAAATGAGCCGTGAGGAGTATCTGAAGCAGAATGGGCATAGAGGACCTCATGAGTTTGAGCTATTCATTCCAGATCCCTTGGAGGACGTAAACTGGCTGGAAAGACAGATTGAGAAATTTAAAGTGTCGAATACGGATGTAGATGAATTGCTGCAGAAGCAGCATATTCAATATAAGGCTGCGTTGAAGAGATTCGAGGAGCACTTTCCAAATAAAGTAAAATGGCTCGAAAAACAAATAGCAAAAGCGTCAGAAGGTGCCCGTATCAGAGAGGCAGCCAGATCAGAGTTTGTAAGGGTATTTAGAGTTATCCGGGCCTTTGCACTGAAAGCTGGTGAGCTAACAGGGATAGGGGAGGATGTCTTTTTCCTCTATATTAATGAGGTAAAGGATCTATTGTCTGATAAAGATATAAAAGTAAAACATATTCCAGCAAGAAAAGAAAATTATGAAAAATATAAAGCGCTGCCATCCTTCCCATCCGTTATTCGGGGACGCTTCAATCCTTCGGAATGGCTGAAGGATCCCAATAGGAGAATGGACTTTTATGATTCAACAATGCCCATAGCAATTGAATCTGATTCTGAAATGCTAAAGGGCTTTGCCGGAGCGGCGGGAAGAGTAGAAGGAATCGTACGAGTTCTGGCAACACCCGAGGAAGGCGAAATGCTTCAGACCGGGGAAATTTTGGTGGCAACAACCACTAATGTAGGCTGGACCCCTCTTTTCCCTAGAGCTGCAGCGATCATTACCGACGTAGGCGCACCATTGTCCCATGCGGCTATTGTAGCCAGAGAGTTAGGTATTCCAGCTGTTGTTGGATGTGGCAATGCCACGTTAAGGCTTAAAACAGGAGATAAGGTCCTTGTTGACGGTGGACAGGGAATTGTTCATATTCTGGAATAAAAAATAGGTGCTAGGCACGACAGTGATAAACTGTAGAAATAGGTGCCTGGCACTTCTTCATATTTATTTAATACTTTGTAGACCTGATTTCATAGCCAACTTTCTAAGAAATGGGTGATACATAGCTGGGGATTTTAAATTTTTAATGAGCAAATTTAGCTTGATATCCTTTGCCTTCTGTTTATACCTATCCAAGAATCCATCCATTCCATCTTCAAGACTCTCCGCTAAGTATAAAGAGCTTTTTAATGCGTAGCTGATTCCTTCTGCAGAGCTAGGGCTAATCGCACCTGCGGCTTCTCCAACCAGGGCAATGCCATCCCTACCTAAATAAAACTGTGATAACTGATTAGGCCTGTTGATATATGCACCCTCTGTTTTTATTTTTTTATCAAAATTATAGCCCAACTGTGTTAATTTTGCTTTCAATATATCATACTTTTCTCTAGTATTCTCCCTAGGTCTTAGGGCAGCTCCTAATAGTAGATAATTCTCTTTCGGTATTATCCAAGAATAGAAATCACTTATTTCTTCATCAAAAATTGCTGTGAAATAAGGGATAGGGAATGGACATTCAAACCATTCCTGAATCGAAATGTACTTCTCAGGAATATTGATATCCTTTCCAATTGACTTTCTTATTTTTGAAATGGCACCATCGGCACCTATGATAACTCTTGTCTTTGCAGATAACTCTTGTCCTTCATAAACATATTTAACTTCATATCCACCTGGTATCTCAGCATAGTTTTTAAAAATAGAGTTAAACCTCTTATCAACTGTAGCGGGAATGATGGAAACTAGCCATCTATCGAATTTTTCTCTATCAATATTAAAATAGAATCTCTGATATAGTCTTTCAAGATGATTCGTTAAATCAATGGTTCTAACAGCGAAAAGCTGTGGGTTAACTAGAATGTCTTTGGGTATCCCTAAACCTAGCTTAGCAATCATTTTCTGAGCATCAGGTGCCAATAATCCTCCACAGCATTTATTGATAAGATTTTTAGGATTATTATTTTCTAAGTCCCGTTTATCTATTAATAAAACCTTATACTTATTACCGATTAATCGCGCAAGGTTCGCTCCTGCAGGACCTGACCCTACAATGACAATATCATACATAAATTCACCTCGTAAATTTCAATATTTTTAAAGGGGTGTTGCTAGTAAATAGCCTTCAATGAATTATTATTAAATAAATTATATATCATTATTTATCGAATATCAATAAAAATGTATTATAAATAGATAATAATTTGTTGTTTAAACTGTGGGAGCTGTGAAAGGTTTATGGTCAGATTCTAAGTATATGCTAACAATAACACATCATATAGTATTCAATATTTAAAAACATAATTGACAATGTGACCACCTAGTCGTATAATGTAATTAATGTGACTAGGTGGTCACATTCGATGAAAGGAGAATCCATTATGCCCAATCCAGCTTTTTTCAACTTATCAGAAGATAAAAGAAATTTGGTGATATCAGTTGCTTTAGAAGAGTTTTCTACTGCTAATTATGATACAGCTAGTATTAATCAAATATGCAAGAAATCAAGTGTTGCAAAAGGGAGCTTTTATCAGTATTTTGCAGACAAACTTGACCTATATGTATATATAATGACTTTAGCAATAGAAAAAAAGATTGCCTTTTTTTCCAATATTTTAGACGAATTTGAGACATTGACTCTACTGGAGCAAATTCATTTGCTGTTTATTAAAGGTATTGAATTTGCTAAAGTATATCCCCAACATGCTGCATTAGGAGAGCAATTTTCAAAGGAGAGTAATGCAACGGCAAAGCAAGCAGTGATCAAAGAAGGAGAAAAACAATCGGAGACTCTATTTATTCAAATGATAGATCACGCAAAAATAAAAGGTGAAATTGATGGTGATGTTGATACATTGGCTTTAAGTATGATGTTGCAATCACTTAATAAAACAGTAAATGAATACATTCAGAACAAGTTTGGTGATATTAGCTATAAGCATTTTGATGAAGGTGCGAGTAAATTGGTTCATTCACTGCTTGACATTATTTTTAATGGAATAAAGAAAAGATAAAATATAAATTTATGGAGGTATGAATTATGACTAAAAAAATGGATTATATATTAGGAACAATATTTGCAGCTGCTACTGTGATTTTTGTGATCTTATTTCTAACAAACGATGTGTTTTTCAACTGGGCGTTTGCTAGGCACCATAATGTATTAAGCTGGTATGTAAGGCCAATATTTATTGTACCAATCGTTTTTTTTGCTTTTAAGAAGAGCTTAACTGGAATATTCGTTTC
>JAQSYB010000137.1 GCA_029256365.1 Clostridia bacterium | reverse complement strand
TGCTAAAAAAAAATCCTTAAAAAACCAGTAAAAGGATCTCCTTTTACTGGTTTTTTTTGCTTGGAACAAAAAATAATACAATGACATCTAAGAAGTGCAACAAAATTGAAGGAGGAAATCAAAATGATAAAAAATAAAGCAATGAAAGCGCTTATAGTAGGAACATGTCTCATGGTAAGCACAGTTTCTGGAGTATATGCAGATACAAATAATGTAGAAGTAAAACCAGCTATTGTGGAGCAGCAAGCAACGGACGATTCTAAAATGATGGAAATTCAAATTTTATCAGCAACAGAAGACAATGCGCTTACTCAGAAGCAAAAGGAAATTGATGAATATGTATTTGAAAAACATGCAGATGAGATTCTAGAGAAGGGCATCACAATTACCCATACTGGTGTTGTAGGTGAAGCTGTAGAAGTAGGCATCACACCATATGATGCAAAAAGTGCGGATTATCTATATAGTATTTTCGGCAAAGACATGGTCATTGTAGTAGAAGGAGAGCAAGCTGTTCCATTGCAATATGTAACATTATCTCCTGATGGTGGAGTGCAAGAGGATGAATTAATATATGCCAGCGGTGCAGCACAAGAGGATGCATCATTCTTTGAAAGAATTTTTAACAGCATCGTTGAATGGTTTAAAGGAATATTCCAATAAGTAAATATAGCCTAATGAGCTAAAAAACGATAGTTTAACAGACTATCGTTTTTTGATATAATGAAAAAGGATATATATGAATGTAAAAAAACCCTTTTTAATCAAATTCTAATGTTTTGTTAAAAAAACTATAAGGTTGAAGGGTTATTATAAATTTGAACGTCATAAAGAATATATTATTTCAAAAGCTAGGGGGTCAAAAGGCATATGAAGGATAAATATATTTATTTGGTCTTTTCAAAAACAGGTACCTGGTTGTCCAATGCGATTTGTGTTTTTTCAAATATTAAATATGCGCATGCATCTCTTAGCTTTGATAATAGCTTTACCAAGATGTATTCTTTCGGTAGGAAAAATCCCGATAATCCTTTTTCGGGAGGCTTTGTAATTGAAAATCTATATGAAGGCGTATACAAGAAGTTTTCAAGCTGTGAAAGTATGATTTACAGAGTTCCAGTAACAGAAGAACAATATCAAGCGCTTGAAGAAGAAGTAAATAGGTATGTAAAGGATAGAGAAAAGCTAAAATATAATTTTTTAGGTCTAATAGCGATACTGTTTAATAGACCTCTAAATAGACAAAACAGCTATTTCTGTTCTCAATTTGTTTCGAAGGTTTTAATAGACAGCAAGGTGTTTGAATCGGATAAAATGCCTGAGCTGATCAGAACAGATGAATTATACGCCATAAAAAATGGAGAAATGATATACGAAGGACACATTAATAAAAGGAGAAATCGTAGTATTTTGCAGGCAATGGAAGGATAAAGGAGAAAAATTTGAACAAAGGAAAAGTAAGACAGCTAATTGCTAAAATTAGCGCATTGTCCATATTGGTGATAGTAGGAATTTTTTTAGCAATCAAATACGCACCGGATTTTATACAGCTGGCAAAAGACCCTGACAATCTAAAAACAATGCTTTCCTCCTATGGAGGATTGGGTATTTTGATTTTCATACTCATTCAGATTATACAGGTGATTATTGCGTTTTTGCCAGGAGAATTGACACAGCTTGCAGGTGGATATATATATGGAACCTTCATGGGGACCATATACTCTATGACAGGAATTACTTTAGGATCAATTATCGTATTTTTCACATCGAGATTTCTCGGCGACTCTCTGCTGAACCTATTTATGTCAAAGGAGCGCTTTGAGAAGCTTAGCTTTCTAATGAACAGTCCCAAAGCAGAAATGATTATGTTTATACTGTTTGTCATTCCAGGTATGCCCAAAGACAGCTTAAGCTATCTAGCGGGTATTACTCCTGTTAAGCCCGTAAATTTCTTAGTCCTATCTTCCTTAGCTCGATTTCCAGCCCTTTTTGTATCCAGCTATGTAGGTGCAAACCTGCAGCAGGGCAATTTTACCATGGTTGTCATCATTGTAGTGATCTCATGCATCCTGCTGGCTGCGGGGTTCTTTATGAAGGATAAAATATTTGGTTATCTGCACAAAGAAATACCTGAAGAGAATCAACTGCAAAAGTAAAAATCATGGGAGAAGGAACTTTTAAGCTGCATGCTGCGTCTAATGCTGTATATATGCCAAACATTAAGAGAGATCATAAGGAGGACTATGTTTTATGAAATTTAACAAAAAGGTACTTATTAGAGGAATGTCTATAGGAATGTCTGTTTTGGTAATTACAGGTGCTGGCTTGCTTGGTGGGTGTACTACAAAGGAAGACAACAAAAATATAGATAATACGCCCAAGCCTATAGAGCAGGTGGATGCTCAAAGCAAAATCATGTCTGATTTTGAAACGCTTATAGCCAGCAATCCAAAGGCTGCTGCAATAATAGAATTTATAGACAAGAATATTTCAAGCCTGTCAAAGGAAAATGCAGCTAAATTGCTTGCTAAGCTTGAGGAAGTTCAGAGTAAAGACTTACAAGGCTTTGGAGAAAAGTATTATCCTGAAGCAATTCAGTCTGAGATGCAAAAGCTATATAAGCCTGACTTTGATTTGAATAAGCTGGATGCAGTACAAACTGCAGAGCTAAAAGATCTTTTAATTGAAACAAGGAATATGGGTTATAAGATTGAAACAGCAGAAGGAACATATTTCCCAGTTATGAATTATGAATTCTATAAAAAATACAGTGCTTATGTGGCAGATGATATAAAAGAATATATTGAGATTATGGCAAGAGAATCCAATGCAACACCAATAAAGGATGCTGCGCTTATTATAGATTGGAATGAAATAGCAAAGAGAGCCATGGCACAGGAGCAGTTTATCAAAGAGTACAGCAGCTCAATAAAAGTAGATGCAGTGAAAGAACTTCACAAGAGATACCTAAGCTTTATGCTGTACGGATCAAACAACACACCACTTTTTGACTATGATACAAAAATAATGAATGCCAAAGCAAAAGATACCTATGCAAGCGCTATAAAAGACAATCAAGACAGTGAAACAATGCAAATGCTAGGAAAATATATGGACATATTAAACAAGACCAATTACAAATTTTCTGATGAAGCAGATACGTTTAGAAAAGATGTAGTGGAAAAAGGCATATTCTAAGAATGCTGCGAAAGCAGCAGGACATATGATATATACCCCAGTATATATTGATTCATTTTAAAAGCCCTAGGGGCTTTTCTTTTTTTTATGGCAGACAGGTTAGCGCTGTATGAAGGCAGAAGAATAATTTTTAAAAATAGAAGCAAAATAAAACGATAATTTTTTATTGACAAACGATATATGATGTTTTAAAATCAAGTTAAGAATATTATGTGAGGTGCTTTTATGAAACGAGGAACAACGCTCTTTTTAAAGATGGCTGTTATTCTTATTGGAATTCCGGTTCTTGCTCTGTGCATATTTTGGCTGCCTGGATTTGTAAATTACTTACCCTATCCCATTATAATCGGTGTGTATGCTACAGCGGTATCCTTTTACTTTGCGCTATATCAAGCTTTAAAGCTTTTAAGCTATATTGATAGGAACAAAGCTTTTTCAGATTTATCTGTAGATGCCTTAAAGAATATAAAATACAGTGCAGTTGCAATCAGTGCTATATATGCAGTGCTTGTACCATTCTTATTTCCCATAGCAGATGCTGATGATGCTCCGGGTTTAATAGGATTCCCGCTCATCATTATTTTTGGGTCAATGGTGATTGCAGTCTTTGCTGCTGTCCTTGAAAAGCTTTTAAAAGAAGCCATAGACATAAAATCAGAAAATGACTTAACGGTTTGAGGTGAATGATATGGCAATTATAATTAATGTTGATGTGATGCTGGCGAAAAGAAAAATGAGCGTAACTGAGCTTTCAGAGAAGGTTGGAATAACGATGGCGAACCTTTCTATATTGAAAAATGGAAAGGCAAAAGCGATTCGCTTTTCCACTTTAGAGGCAATATGTATGGCTTTGGAGTGTCAGCCAGGCGATATTTTAGAATACAAAGAATAAAAAAATACAAGCAATGGACTTCCAAGTAATTGGAGGTCCATTTTACTAAGAAAAATAGCAGGAATGGAATGTGTGAATCATCAGATATTAGCTATACGCGCAGAGGAATAAGATTTTATATTGTTGCGGTATCCGCTTAGGGCTAGCAGGGTTAAAGCAGGGGTATAAAATACCCATATAAAGCTAGAAGCTACAATCCAGGCAGTGCTGTAGCTTAGCAGTCCATCTAACCCCACCAGAACATCGCAGAAATAAAAACACAGCATGCCTAGGGCTGCCAATTTGGAGTTCTTATAAGGAAATAGACCTAGAATATAGTTTGCAAATCCAGCCCATAGGGATATACTTAATATGATTCCATAAATTCCACCTATTAAAATCAGTATATTCAATCGCAGCAAAGGCTGTAATACAACAACCCCGGTGAAAAGCAGCACCATCAGAACAATACCTGATATGATCAGCTTGCGCCATTGTGTTGAACTTGCTTGAATCAGCTTTGCTCGAAGGCCTATGGTATGTCTTGCAATAAGAAGACTCTGACAAATGATAAAAAAGCCTATGGCGATAACAGGTTTTGCTAGCAGGAAGAATATTTCACCACAGCCGATTGAAAAAAATACATACTTCATAAGTCGATTGTCTTGGCGGTTTATTGTGTCCTTACCTGCCAACCAAACCAGCGCAGCTGCCAGCAATACATTTACGCGCTTTAATATTTCATTTGGGAAAAGGTTGTATAAAGCATACAGATTAAATAATCGAGAGAAATCTAATAGGGTATTTAATAGATAGATAAGAAAAATGAATAGTATAATTGAGAGGATTAGGAACTTTTTAAATACTGACAAATAAATCTCCATCCTTTTGATCATTTATAATATATTCTTACTTTGATAAAATACAAATATGTATGAAACCATATAAAAAGATATTTGCATATCAGACTGGAGGCAAAGCCAATGAATAAAGATTTTTACACAGCCATAAAAGATAGACGGTCAATATACAACATAAGCAAAGAAGAAGTTGTGTCTAAGGAAAAGATACAAGAGCTAGTAAATCATGCAGTGATGCATACGCCTTCTGCTTTCAATTCTCAAAGCTCTAGAGTTGTAATCCTATTTGGAGAAAATCACGACGTACTATGGGATATCACAAAAGAAACATTGAGAAAGCTTGTGCCAGAACATAAATTTGCAGCAACAGAGGAAAAAATGAACTCCTTCCGCAATGGATACGGAACAATTCTATTTTTAAATGACAAAAGTGTTGTTGAGGGGCTGCAGCAAAGGTTTCCTAAATATCATGACAACTTTGCCATTTGGGC
>JAQSYB010000136.1 GCA_029256365.1 Clostridia bacterium | reverse complement strand
GTTCTGCTGGTCTCCATCTTATATTCGGGAGTCTTTGCTGCAGGATACTTCTTCTTAACCAATTACATTTTAAAAAGAAAATTAAATCTAGAATAAAAAAAGCTGTCTGGAAGAAACTGATTCTGAAGTGATATAAAGATAGTAGACACAAAAGACCGTGTCTGCTATCTTTTTTTATATCTAGGAGGTGAAGAACATGAGGGAATATAAATTTCATAGCAAAGAAGAGAAGTTAGAAATCGTAAAGCGGTATTTAGCTGGAGAATCGGCAATAAAATTATATAAAGAAACAGGTATTAGCGACGGAAATATACGTAAATGGAAACATCAATATCTGGCAGGTGGAATTGAGGCGTTAGAAAACAAAAAGAAACCTGGGAACCCATTTATGAAATACAGTAGAAAGAAGGAGCTTACTAACGAGGAGAAGCTCGAATATCAGATTGCAATGCTCAAACACGAACTGTTGAAAAAAGATGGAGAGATTACAAGACTAAAAAAATCTATAGAACTGGAAAGGGGCGATGCAAAAAGGAAGTAATACATAAGGTATATGAGGTAATATCGGGTAAGGTTCCAGAGTTCTCAATAGCATATCTGTGTAAGACCTATGGCGTGTCACGTTCAGGATACTACAAATGGTTAAAACGAAAGGATACGCGAAACAGATATGAAGAATCTCAAATCATGCTTGATAACTATGTTTCAGATATTCACTCTCACTATCGCTTAATGGGATACAGACAGATTCGTGATACTCTGCTGCTTGAAACTGGATGGAAAGTATGTGACATATCTGTCTGGCGCTCGATGAAACGATTAAATATCAGAGGTTATGTGCGCAGAAAGAAATATCCAGCTCATGCAGGAGCAGAGCATAAACATTATCCAAATGTTTTAAACCGCGAATTCTATGCTTCTGCACCTTTACAAAAAGTTGTTACAGATATTACTTATATCAAGCATCATGGCAAATGGTTTTTCCTTGTATGCTTTCTTGATCTATTTAACAATGAGATTGTTGAATGGGAATTGAGCGATAAATTTGACAGCATATTTGTTATGAATGCAGCCAGAAAACTTCTCGAAAAAGCAAAGAGTACCGATTACCCAATCCTTTTGCACAGCGATCAGGGTAATCAATACTCATCAGCAGGCTACCAAGCCTTGCTTCAAGAATACAATGCCATTCAGAGTATGTCAAGAGCTGGAACGCCTCGTGATAATGCTGTAATGGAGAGTTTCTTTGGGAGGTTCAAAGATGTGTTAAGATTTCAGTTTCGTTACTGGGAGCATGATAACCTTAAAGATGTTGTTTCTGCGGCAATTTACTATTTTAACAACATCAGGCCTGTCAGAAAGCTAAATGGAAAACCACCAGTTCTCTTTAGAGAGCTACTGGTGGTTTAATCCGGCTTTTTATGTGTACGAACTATTGACTATTTCACATACACTGTGATAAGTTTTTTATTTATTGCCATTTGCGAAGCAAATCCAGGCAAAAGACGAAGCCCTCGATGGGCTGAGACTTTTATTATGTCATATTATAGATTCCTAGAGATTTGATTTTTTCGTACTCTTTTAGTAGAACATCATACATGCTAACATCAACAAGGTTGCATAGTGCTGCCATGTAGAAAAGATTATTGCCTATTTCCTTTTCAATAACATCCCTGCAGTTGCTGCAGATATTGCCCTTGAGGTGAGTATCCATAAAGTCTTTCAGCTCTTGAATGGAAATCTCGTTTGAATAATTTTGTTTTTTTGAATTGATTTCAATACATCCACAGGTCGTAACAGCTTTTACAACTGCTCTATTCACTCGTGTCTGAGACTCTTGAAACTTAGTAAGTACATCAAGAATACTCTTATGGCGTAACAAAAGCTCATCTACGCTCTCTTGAAACTGATTATACAGTAAATCTTTCATCAACTATCACTCCTATATGTATGTAAACATAAAATATACTATAGAAAATATGTACTGCTACAAAACTATTCTGCCCCAGAGTAGTTTATAAATGCCTGTAAGATTTTGTGAGATATTAGCACCATCTGCAGTCCATAAGTTAATTATAAGATTACATATAATCTATGTCAATTCATTATTGGCATTGAATACATAAATTAATCTGCATAAAACCAACATGGTTTGATAAATAAAAACAATTCATTGCTTTTCGCGCGTAAATTTTATGAGGGGGAGTTTATTTCATGTTTAATATAGGAGATAAGATCGTTTATCCAATACATGGAGCAGGTATTATTGAGTCCATAGAGGAAAAAGAAATATTGGGAAGCAAAGTAAAATATTATATTATGAAAATGCCAATAGGGGAAATGAATGTTATGATTCCTTTGGATAATATAGAAACTTTAGGTATTAGAACAATTATCGACAAGCAGGCTTCCGAAAAAGTGCTGGATATATTATCTCAAAGCGCTACTGAAATGAATAATGTCTGGACAAAAAGATACAGAGAAAATGAAATGAAAATTAAAACAGGTAATATATTTGAAATTGCTGAGATTGTAAAAAACCTGGTGATACTAAATAGAGCAAAAAAACTATCCGCAGGGGAAAAAAAGATATTAAACAATGCGAAAAATATACTATTAAGTGAGCTTATGCTCGTTTTAGATGTAGATAGTCAAGAAGCAGAAATGATTTTGGAAGGTACTGTAAAATAATTTAAAAACAGTACTATTTTCTTATATGTTTCAGTGCATAAATTTGTTATAATATAATATACTGTATTTGCTTAAGAATAATTTTATATGGATATACTTTATAAAGGAGGTGAACATTGTGATAAGAAGAATATTTAAATGGCTTTTGACGGTAATAGGTATAGCGGCAGGAAGTGAATTAGCGTATCTTTCAATCAAGTATTTTGAGATTGAAAATTTGTTTGGTTATGAGTTAAAGGGTTTTAACTTGGTTTCTTCCATTGTTTTGGGAGGTTTGATTACCGGAATTATAATATTTTTGATATCACCTTGGATTATTAGTTTGACAGTTAAAATTACATCAAGAGTAGAAAAGCTACTCCAAAGTGCAACTGCAAGTGAAATTGTAGTAGGCATTGGCGGTCTGATAGTAGGGCTTATAATAGCTTACCTAATCAGCAGCGGTCCCATAAACCTTATTCCGATCCCATGGCTGGCAATTACCCTTTCCATTATGCTATATGGACTTTTGGCATACTTAGGAATTAGTATTTCATCGAAAAAAAGAGAAGACTTGCTAAACCTTGCCAATCAATTAAGAAAAGCTTCACAAAAAGACAAGGAAAAAGCACCAAAGAAAGAAAATAAAGTGATCCCCAAAATATTAGATACCAGTGTAATAATTGACGGAAGAATAGCTGACATTTGCAGAACTGGCTTTGTAGAAGGTCCTTTGATAATCCCATCCTTTGTCTTAGAAGAATTAAGGCATATCGCCGACTCCTCTGATTCACTGAAAAGGAACAGAGGCAGAAGAGGCTTGGATATATTAAACAAGATTCAGAATGAACTGCAGATACCTGTAGAAATTAGTGAAAGAGACTTCGAAGAGCTTTCAGAGGTGGATACAAAGCTGTTAAAACTAGCACAGGTCTTGAACGGCAGCGTAATAACCAATGATTATAACTTGAATAAAGTAGCTGAATTTCAACGGGTGCCGGTATTGAATATAAACGAATTGGCTAACGCGGTAAAGCCGGTGGTATTACCCGGCGAAGAAATGATAGCTCAGATCATAAAGGATGGCAAGGAATCCAATCAAGGAGTTGCTTATCTAGATGATGGGACTATGATTGTCGTTGATGGTGGTAAAAAGTTTATAGGTGAAACAATTGAAGTAATCGTTACAAGTGTGTTGCAAACAGCGGCGGGCAGAATGATATTTGTGAAACCGAAATCTGCAATCGACAAAGTATCCTAATTGAATCGTACAAAAAGTCAATGGCCGAAAGGCAATTGGCTTTTTGTTTATGGTGTATAGGTATCTAGGGGTATATGAATGAAAGCTTCATGTGTTTCATAAAATCTTTAATAGTTGAGGTGCACATCATGAATACAGCTGTTATACTAGCGGCAGGAAAGGGCAGCCGCATGAAAGCAGGAATAAATAAGCAATTTCTGATTCTAAATAATGAGCCGGTAATTGTACATACAATAAGAGCCTTTGAACAATGCAGTGACATTGATGAGATTATTATCGTAACGTCTCCTGAAGAGGATGAGTATTTTAGGGCAAATATATTAAACAAATATCATTTTCCTAAAGTAAAAAGTCTTATAATTGGCGGAGTAGAGAGGCAGCAATCTGCACACAACGGAATCAAGGCTGCAGCAATAGATAGTGAAATCATACTAATCCACGATGGAGCGAGACCTTTTGTAAGCCAAAAAACCATTGAAAGCTGCATCTGTGGAGCAAAGCTTTATGGTGCTGCATCAGCTGGAATGCCTACAAAGGACACGATTAAATTGGCAGATTTGCAAGGTATTGTGATTCACACATTGCCTAGAGAACAAGTATGGTTGACCCAAACACCACAAGCCTTTAAAAAAGACATCATTCAAAAAGCTCATGAAGTAGCTATTGAGAAAGGTATGGCAGCCACAGATGATGCAATGCTTGTCGAATTAACGGGACATAAGGTTTTGATGGTTGAGGGGAGCTATGAGAATATAAAAATAACCACTCCAGAGGATTTGTTCATAGGGGAGCAAATAATAAAAGTTATTAATAAATAATTATGACAAATCGACAAAATCTGGTATAATATTTACAACAGATTATGGAAGGGTGGTATTTTTATGGCAATTGAGTGGAAAGAAGATTTAGCAGTTGGCATCAAAGAAATAGATGACCAGCATAAGGAATTATTCAGCAAAGTGAATGCTTTGTTTGATGCATGTAATACTGGCAAGGGAAGAGATCAGATCGATCCTATCATTAAGTATTTGCAAGATTATGTTGTATTGCATTTCGGAGCAGAAGAAAAGCTTCAAAAACAAAATAATTACCCGGAATTTAACACTCATAAAGCACAGCACGACCAGTTTATAAATGATTTTTTGGGGCTAAAAGATAAAATAGAGAAAAACGGTGTGACAGGCTTGACCATCGTGCAGCTAAATCAAGTTTTGGTGGATTGGCTGATTAAGCATATCAGAAAAACAGATAAGGCTTTTGCAGGTTTTTTAAAGGAAAAGGGTATTTCTTAAGATTATATACTGCATTTTAGCATTTATTGGTAGTGAAGAAGAAGTTGTTTCGTCGAATAAAATATTTCCGAGGAAATATTTGTATGATTATGAGAGATTTTAGAAGTGTGTGATATAGGAGTATAGGATGTTTAGAATAGGAAATGGATATGATGTTCATCAATTGGTTGAGGGAAGAAACTTAATAATAGGTGGAGTTAATATTGAATATAATAAGGGCTTGTTGGGACATTCTGATGCAGATGTA
>JAQSYB010000135.1 GCA_029256365.1 Clostridia bacterium | reverse complement strand
TCTTATTTTTGAAAGATTTCTAAATCCGGAGAGAATCAGCATGCCTGACTTCGACGTAGATTTTTGCTATGAAAGAAGACAGGAAGTAATCGATTATGTTATCCGAAAGTATGGCAAGGGTAGAGTGGCACAGATTATAACCTTTGGAACCATGGCTGCCAGAGGTGCTATTCGGGATGTTGGAAGAGCCCTAAATATTCCCTATGCTCAAGTGGATATCATTGCAAAGAAAATACCTTTTGAGTTGGGAATGACTATTGGACGAGCCTTAGAGGTAAGTCCTGAAATTAAGAGACTTTACGATGAGGATGAAACGGTAAGGCAGCTTATTGATATGAGCAAATCCGTAGAAGGTATGCCAAGGCACTCATCTACCCACGCTGCCGGAGTTGTTATTTCCAAAAAGAATGTGACAGAGTATGTACCATTGCAAATGAATGATGATGTAGTAACAACACAGTTTACCATGGGAACCCTAGAAGAACTGGGCTTGCTCAAGATGGACTTCTTGGGTCTTAGGACCCTTACTGTAATAAGAGATACTGTTGAGATAATAAGGGCGAAAGGCCTTGAAGCACCTGATGTTGACAATTTAAATTACAATGACCTAAAGGTTTATAAAATGATATCTGATGGAGAGACCTATGGGATTTTCCAATTGGAAAGCAATGGCATGACGCAGTTTATGAAGGAGCTGAAGCCTAGCAGCCTGGAGGATATCATAGCGGGAGTTTCGCTTTATAGACCAGGACCTATGGATCAGATTCCAAGATATGTTCAAAATAAGTACCATCCTGAAAAGGTAAAGTATTTGCACCCTAAGCTAGAGGATATATTACAAGTTACTTATGGCTGCGTAATATACCAAGAGCAGGTAATGCAAGTATTCCGTGAGCTTGGCGGCTATTCTATGGGCAGATCTGACTTGGTGCGAAGGGCGATGTCAAAGAAGAAAGCCGATGTAATGGCAAAGGAAAGAGAAAACTTTATACATGGAATCATAGAAGATGGAAAAATCATCGTACCGGGCTGTGTGCGCAACGGAATAGCTGCGGATATCGCCAGCAACATTTTTGATGAGCTGGCTGAGTTTGCAAAGTATGGCTTTAATAAGTCCCATGCGGCAGCCTATGCGATTATTGCATATCAAACAGCATGGTTGAAATATTATTATCCTGTGGAATTTACCGCTGCATTGATTACCAGTGTTATGGGCAGCAGCGGCAAGGTAGCAGAATATATCATGCACAGCAAGAACTTAAATATCGAGATATTGCCGCCAGATATCAATGAAAGCTATATAAAATTTACAGTAAGTGAGAAGAATATCAGGTTTGGTTTGGCAGCAGTTAAAAATGTTGGTATAAATGCCATTGCTTCCATCATACGTGGAAGAGATGAAAAGGGTCACTTCAAAAGCCTGTATGACTTCCTGAACAAGGTGGATTTAAGCTATATCAATAAGCGGACAGTGGAAAGCTTGATAAAATGTGGAGCCTTTGATAGTTTAGGAGCGAAACGAAGTCAAATGCTGGCAGTGTATGAGAAGCTGATGGATGGTGTGCAGGAGCAGAAAAAACGCAATGGAGAAGGGCAGCTTTCGCTTTTTGATTCTATTGAGACAACGGAATCCATAGAGCAGAATATATATCCGAATATTGAGGAGTATCCTCAAAATATGCTGTTATCCATGGAAAAGGAGATGCTAGGCCTTTATGTCAGCGGTCATCCTTTGCTTGAATACAAGGAGCTATTGGATAAAAAAATCAGCATCACTACAGCAGATTTGATAAAGCATAGTGATGATGAGGCGGAAGAGAAAAGCATAGAGGATTTAAGCTATGATGGTCAAAAGGTAATCATGGGAGGCATACTTGCCAGTGTCAAGCAAAAAAGCACAAAGAACAATAGTCTTATGGCATTTGCACAGCTGGAAGATTTGTATGGTACAATTGAAGTAATCATATTTCCGAAAACCTTTGAGCAAAATGCCAGATTTATAAAGCCTGATAGTATTGTATTGGTGGAAGGCAGAGTCAGCCAGCGAGAAGATGAAGAAACCAAGATTATCTGTGAAAAAATAATACCCTTGGCAGAAGCGGAGCAGCAGAATCCAGGCAAGCTGTATGTTAAGATAAACTCAGAAACACAGCCGGATATTTTGGAGCAGATTAAGAAGGTATTATCTCGCTACAAAGGTGAACAGCCAGTCTATGTTGTAGATGAAGGAAAAAGATCCGGCAATAATAAGGCGCAGGTCATGGTAGCGGACAAGAATATGTGGGTAAATATACAGGATGAGCTGATAGCAGACCTTACAAAAGTATTGGGTAAGGAATGTGTCGCAATAAAAAAATAAGGGGTGATAGAAATTCGCCCCTAAAACCAAGCTCAATCGGATAATCCCAGGGTATGTTTGGAATAATACATTTGCAAATGTTAAATTAACTTGAAAAAGATGTGAATTTAATTTAAAATGATTTTCATAGACATATATGAAGATAGCAAACACTCAGTTTTGGCATGGGGAGGAACAATATGTGGACTGTGGTATATTTAGCTAAAAACAAGAAACAAGCTGAAAAAATGAGTGGACTTATTACTCAAGAAGGTGTACTAGTCAAGATACAACCTGTGACTAAGAGCGCCAATGAGGAAGATGGCTATTATGAGGTGTTGGTACCAGAAGCAGAAGTGGAAGAAGCTCATAGCATTTTGATTGAGCTAGGTTATTAATAGCATCATACAAAAACACCTAAGGTGTTTTTGTTTTAAACATACGGGACGAAAAAGGTCCAAGTGGGACTGCGAGGGGGAATTGTAATGAAGAATATAGCTGTATTAACAAGTGGGGGAGATGCCCCAGGTATGAATGCTGCCATTAGAGCAGTTGTAAGAAGTGGTATAAATAGCGGACTAAGAGTCTTTGGCATAAAAAGAGGCTACAATGGATTGATTCAAGGGGATATACAAGAAATGAAAATGTCCTCTGTATCCGATATCATTCAAAGAGGCGGCACCATATTAAGAACTGCAAGAAGTGAAGAATTTAAGACACCAGAAGGCTTGGCAAAAGCGGTAAATGTTGCAAAGGTATTTAATATAGATGGTATTGTAGTAATAGGTGGAGATGGTTCTTTTGCAGGGGCTCAAGCACTTACAAACAGTGGAATTGCTTGTATTGGAGTTCCTGGTACCATAGACAATGATTTGGCATATACAGATTATACAATTGGATTTGACACTGCTGTTAACAACGCACTAGATGCGATAAATAAGATTAGGGATACTTCAGCCTCCCATGAAAGAGTGAGTATTATTGAGGTAATGGGCAGACATTGCGGAGACATTGCATTGCATGCTGGAATCGCAGGGGGAGCGGAGAGTATTATTGTACCAGAAATTGAGTTCTCATTGGACAGCATTTGTAGAATGCTGATACAAAGTAAGAACAGAGGAAAGCTGCATAGCATCATACTGCTAGCTGAAGGTGCTGGAGATGGCATTAAGCTGGAGGAGCAAATCCGAGGCATGGTGGATATAGAGGTCAGAACAACAATTCTAGGTTACATTCAAAGAGGTGGAAATGCCACTGCTGTTGATCGTCTGCTGGCAAGCAGAATGGGAGCCAAGGCTGTTGAGCTTTTGGTAGCAGGCAAGGAAGGCAGAGTGGTTGGTATAAGAGATAATAAAATTTTCGATATGGAAATACATGAGGCACTGGCTATGAAAAAGGTATTCAACAAGGAACTTTTCGAGCTATCGGATGTTTTAACCAGCAATCTATCTGATTAGATGCGGACTTTTCCTAAAAATGTAGTCTTAAACATATGAAGGTGCTATAATATATAGGTATATTATGAGGTATAATGAACTTAAGTGAGTATTATAATTAAATATATTAGCAATTTATGGCTACAATAATAAGGAGGAATAGCATGTCAGTATTAGTTGGAAATTGTCTTGTCGCGCAGTCGGGAGGGCCTACGTCGGTTATAAATGCAAGTGCTTGTGGAGTAATTCAAGAGGCCTTCAAAAGTGGAGAAATACACCAGGTTTACGGTGCATTAAATGGAATTGCAGGAGTTCTGAATGAGGATTTGTTTTCTTTTAATGAAGAATCTCCGGAAGAAATAGAGCTTCTTAAGGTTACACCTGCATCAGCGCTTGGTTCCTGTAGATATAAGCTCAAATCCATAGAGCAAAGTGAAGAAGACTTTAAAAGGATAATTGAGGTATTTAAGGCACATAATATAAGATATTTCTTCTATATCGGGGGAAATGATTCCATGGATACAGCCCACAAGGTAAGTCGATACGCGCAAAAAGTAGGCTATGATTTGAAGTCCATCGGAGTACCAAAGACAATAGACAATGACCTGCCAATTACGGACCATACACCTGGTTTTGGAAGTACAGCTAAATTTATAGCAACCTCCATTAAGGAAGTAGGACTGGATGCAAGGGTATATGACTACAAGACTGTAACTGTATGTGAATTAATGGGTAGAAATGCAGGCTGGATAACAGCTTCCGCAGCTTTGGCAAAGAAGCATGAGGATGATGCACCCCATTTTATATATCTTCCAGAAATTCCGTTTACCTTTGAGCAATTTGACAAGGATATTAGATATGCCTTGGAAAAGTATAACTACGCCGTAGTCGTGGTTTCAGAAGGAATCAAGAATGAGGAAGGACAATATATATCTGAGATGTGCAGCACAACTCAAATGAAGGATGCCTTTGGACATGTGCAATTAGGAGGGGTTTCTGGCATACTTGAGTCTTACATATCCCAAAACATTTGTAAGAAGGTTAGAGCGGTAAATTACAGCACAATCCAAAGATGCGCGGCACACTGTGCCTCACTTACAGACAATGAAGAAGCTTATCTTTGCGGGCAAATGGCTGTTAGATATGCGATTGAGGGACACACAGGTAAAATGGTAGGCTTGTTTAGAGAAAATACAGCAGAATATAAATGTTCTACACAGTTGATAGATCTTGATGATGTAGCAAACATAGAAAAGCCTATTCCAAGAGAATGGATCAATAAAGAAGGAAACTTTGTAGAGCAGCAGGTTATAGATTACATGAGACCTCTTATTATGGGAGAAGTAAAAATAAGAATGGAAAATGGCATTCCAAGATACTGCAAGTTGGGCAAAAAGCTAATCAAAAAAAGCGTAGAGCCTTGGGATGCAAAATAATATCTAAGGCGGGATGATATATGCGGAAAACGAAAATTGTTTGTACCATAGGACCGGCAAGTGAAAGTGAAGAAATGCTGATTCAGCTTGTGAATGCAGGTATGAATGTAGCAAGACTTAATTTTTCTCACGGCAACCATGAGGAACATAAAAAGAGAATAGATACAATAAAAAAAGTTAGACAAATGCTGCAAAAGCCAGTTGCAAATTTATCCTCACCATAGAGGATGTATTGGGTGATAACACCAGATGCAGCATAACCTACAAGGAGCTGCCAAAGGAAGTTAGTCCGGGAACCAGAATTCTTATCGCTGACGGTCTTATTGAACTGAAAGTGGTTGATAAAACTGAAACTGAGGTTATTTGTCAGGTAGTAAACGGTGGTGCATTGGCTGATCGTAAGAATGTAAACATACCGGGGGCAACCTCAAAGCTGCCTGCAATTACGCAAAAGGATATTTCTGACCTCATTTTTGGAATCCAATGTGATATTGATATCGTTGCAGCTTCCTTTATACGAAAAGCCTCTGACGTATTGGAAATTAGAAAAATACTGGAACAAAACGAC
>JAQSYB010000134.1 GCA_029256365.1 Clostridia bacterium | reverse complement strand
CCCCTGCCTCGTTGAAACGCCTTGGGTAGGTTTTTTGCAACAAGTGCAAAAAACTTTCAATAAATCTTGTTATAAAAATATAGCGACGAAATCGTCGCTATGCCTTTTTCTCTAATCGAATATTGTTTATTTGATCAATAATTGCCTTTTTTCTTCTAGTGATAATTCCGCCAATTCTCCCTGTTTCTTCAGCGGTAAGCCCGCCCCAGCCAACATGGCTCAATTTTTCACCCAAGCCCAGTTCATTTGCAATTTCGTATTTCATAATATCTTCGGGTTTCAGCTCTTTTTTCTTTTTCGTTTTTTCAACTTTGCTCTTCATAAATATCACTCCTTCAAGGATATTATGATTCATCGGTTTTCACTTTATACCACAATTAGAACAAAGTACAAAGGATTTCCCTACATCCTATATATATACATTGACTTTTTCTTTTTTCTTTTTATACGGAACCTTCTCACGCTTAAGCCCAGAATCAGTCCTGCTAGAAATAGCAAAGCAGGGGTGTACTTGTATGCCATTGCTTTTTCAATCAATTGGTCTATTTTGGGTTTTGATTGGTCCACTGTATCTTCTATTTCTTGAATTTGCTTAATCAGGTTATCTTTATTGATTTGTGCTGATCCAAAAACGCTGGTGCTTTCTGTCCAGTTCTTTAATATACCTGCACTTTCAGAGGTTTCGACTTCAAGCTCTTTATATAAATTAAAAACCTTCTCTTGGTTTTGCTGCTCCAAATATATTGACATTCTATCCATAAGTATCTTATTCTTCAGTTCTAAGGGATAGAGCTTACTATAATCCATATCCTCAACAATCAATAAGTATTTTTCGTAATTTTGAAGGCGCCTTAAGCTTTCTGCTTTAATGAATTGCATATCTTCTACGCTGATTTGCGAATCATTCGGATTTTTTATATATTCATCACATAAGCTGGATGCCTTGGTATAGTTTTTCCCATTAAAAGCCAAGGCGACTTCCCTAGGCTTGTACATTGCACTTGATAACAGCTTATCCATCAGTACTTTTTCTGTATTCATATATTTAATTGACACAGTATCCATGTTTTCTGCTTTTAAGAGGATGTCACCCTTTATTCCCATTTCGCTGGGTTTCACCCCTTGCAGGGACAAAATATTATATGGCTGAAAATCCAACATGCTGATATATAATGAAGATTTCTCCACTTGATTGGAAAACCCTAGCTTTCGATCATTAAAGTATGTAAACGTATAGCTTCCAGGATCCTCCTGAAGCTGAAATGCATCAAACTTTATATTTAAAAGTTTTGTCTCACCAGGATTTAAGGTCAAATTGACAACATACCAGTATTCCTCCTGAGGAGTTCTATTTTCTATATTAAATTCATTTTGTAAGCTTCCATGGCTTCTTTTTTTCCATTTCAAAGTACTGTTTTTTTCCACGAATGTAATTTTTTCAATACCTTGAGCTGGTGTCCCTATGGATGCCTTTATCACATCATTGGAATAGTTGCGAATCAGGAATTCACCATTATAGGTCAGCTTATCATTGTGCAGTTCAACACTTATGTCTTCACTTATGATGGTTGTTTTAGAGCCACTGATGTTAAATAATCCATATCCCTTCCAACCAGCTGCAGGTTCAGAATATACCGCTGAAGCAAAGTAAATCGTAAATGTTAAAATTAGAATGATTGACCATTTTATTTTACTAAGCTGCATACTTGTCCCTCCTATAACCATAAATTGCACTTGGTACTTAGATTTTGTGCAATTTATCTTGATTTTAGCATAGCCTGTATTTTTTTACAACATTTGGTGCATATTTTTGAGGCTATGGAACTAGAATTACATTGCTAGTTTGCTGCCCCATTTGCCACATCGATCGCCAAAGCAGCCTATTACATTTTCATTTTCTTGTATGTTTACAACTTCACATCCATTGGAACAGCCTTCGCATTCAAAGCTTTTTGACTGGAATACACTATCTGCCAGATCAAAGCCTTTGAAATTTGTCTTGCCTGCCTTTTCCACCTTTTCCTTTGCTATGATTGCTGCGCCAATCGCACCCATCATGTTATAATGCTCCGGAATTACCACCTGTATCCCCAAGGATTCTTCAAAGGCAGCCTTCATCCCCTTATTGGCAGCAACACCCCCCTGGAAGAATATCTTGTCTTTTATTTCCTTGCCCTTGGCCACATTGTTTAAATAATTTCTAACTAGAGCATGGCATAGTCCTCTAATGATTTCACCTTCATTGTATCCCAGCTGCTGCTTATGTATCATATCCGACTCTGCAAAAACCGCGCATCTGCCGGCTATTCTAACATAGCTGTTTGCCTTCAGTGCATAATCACCAAAGGCTTCTATTGGAATTTCTAGGCGTTCTGCCTGCCTATCCAAAAAAGATCCTGTTCCTGCAGCACAGACAGTGTTCATAGCAAAATCTGTTACTATTCCATTCTTAAGAACGATAATCTTGGAATCCTGCCCCCCAATTTCAATAATTGTTCTTACATCACCGTCTGTATCTAAGGCTGCCACTGCATGAGCCGTTATCTCATTTTTTACTGCGTCCGCTCCAATAAGGGTGGATGCAATTTGTCTCCCACTGCCTGTTGTTCCAGCAGCTAATATTTCCGAATTGCCATATTTGTTTTTAAGCATGCGGAAGCCCTCCTGTACTGCTGCAATCGGTTTCCCTTTTGTGCGCAGATACAGTTTTTCCACTACCTGCTTATTTTGATTCAACAATACCAAATCTGTACTTACAGAACCTACATCAACACCTAGATAATACATTGTCTTTTCTCCTTTCAAGCAAATCAACAAAAGCTTCAATTCTTGTTACATAGCCTGCCTCCCCTGTCATTTCATCAACAACAAGAGTCATGATAGGAAAGTCCTTATCCTTTGAAATCTTTGGAAGAATTGCTTTTGATACAATTTCTGGCATACAGCCCATGGGAAATATTTGTATGGCCCCATCAAAACCCTCTTCATAAGCCAAGACTGCCTCTCCTATACATTCACGGGCATGCCCCCCAATCATCATTGGTAAATATTCCTTTGATTTTTTCTTTATGTCCAATTGATTCATATTCATGGGGGATAATACTAGGTTTTTAAGCCACCAACTAGGAGTAAGCATTCTTTTGGTTGATATACCATAATCCATCAGCTTATCTTCAATGTATAAATTAGAAAATGGCTCTATGACCGTATAAATCTCACCAATTATAGCAATTTTTATTGGTTCTTTCCTTTGGTCAATAGGTACTTGATTCAATTTATCCAAATAATGATTTAATATCTCAATCATGCTTTTTCCACTATTACACTTTATGGCTTCTTGTTTGCATTCAATTAGTATTTTCTTGCATTGTCCTCTATTTGCTTCAAAGCCAGCTAAATACCTTGCTTTTGCTTCCACTTCATCAATTAGGTTTACAACCTTAACAGCATTGAGCAGTGCTTTAAACTTTTGCAGTCGATTATACTCACTGCCCGTAGATATTTTTCCCAATCGCCGAATCAGCTCTTTTACACCTATATCTCCTGGACTATCAATTACAATAAAATCCAGATTGTGGCCTAAATTGTTCAATAAATTCATCTGGAGCTCACAATATTCACCAAATCTACAAGGACCACAGCTGCCTGTAATCAGAACAGTATCTGCCCCTTGCTCTATAGCTTGCATATAGTTGCCTATCATTATTTTAAAAGGAAGACATATTTCTTCTCCAGAATGCAATGACCCTATTTCCAAAGATCCTTTGCTCGTCAGGGGAGGAATGACATACTCCACACCCAAATCATCAAAAAGGGCTTTTGCTGCAAAATACACATTGCCCATATGTGGAAATGTAATTTTCATCTATGAACTCCTCCTCTCAAGCATATCAACAAAGGCCTCTATTCTTGTATCTAATCCAGCCTCTCCAGTATGCTCATCGATTTTCAATACCAGTAGTGGAAAATCTCCAATGTTATGCTGAACTAAATCAATCACAACAGAATCTATTCCACATGCAAAGGAAGAAATATATATGATTCCATTTACAATCCCCTTACTTGCAGCATGGGACGTAAAAGCATAATTGTTTCGTGCAAAACTCCAGAAAGGTTTTTTGTAAAGCTTGCTTGTTTCACGATCCTTTATCTCATCATCAATAAACTCCTCTGTTACTACTCCTACACCTAGCTTCTTAAGCTTTCTTATAAGATTCATATTTAAATAATTGTCGTATATATTGTAGGGATGCCCGGATAGAGCAACTTTTAATTTGGTATCACGGTCATCAAAGCCCATTTTATGATTTGCTTGATTCTCAACGGCTGCTTCAAAGGCTTTTTGTATCCTTGATCTGTTATTGGTTACTTGTTTTCCAGTAACCTTAGCCCATTGAAACAGTTTTTCATTGGAGGCAGCATAAATAGGCTCCAAGGTAGTATCCGGCATTTCAGGTATACTGCTTATCACCATTTCAGGCAGTCCACAGAATTTGGGACATATAAACTCTCTTTTACGAAGCTGCATGATTCTTGGAATGACAATCAAATCACACTTATCCTTAATCGAAGCAACATGCCCATGAAATACCTTAACCGGTAAACATGCTTCATCTACACAATATTTGACACCCTTATCCAAAATATCTTTGTTTGTATCTGGAGATACAATTAACTCTGCTCCTAGTTCCTCAAAAAAGGTATGAAAAAAGGGTTGATAGTTCTCATATAAAAGTCCTTTCGGAATTCCTACCTTCATAAAAACCTCCTTATATAAATTCGCCACATTAAAGTATTCTTGCCCAGTCTGTAAAAAGTATGCCAAAAACAAAAAAAACCTCCGCTTAACGCAAAGGTTTTCTAAGAAATATAATTCATTTTGTAAGAGATGACCCATGTGTCATCCCGCTATTTCCTATTCAAATTGTTTTCTAATATTATTAAAAAGCTGTATACCGCTTAACAAAATATCTTCATTAAAATTAAACTTATTGCTATGCAATGGGTTAATATAGCCCTTCTCAGCATTTCGACTGCCTAGCATAAAGAATAACCCAGGTACTCTTTTTTGAAAGTAGGAAAAGTCCTCCGAAATGGTCATGGGCTTAATTACTTCTAGGTTTTCTTCCCCGACAGCAGCCCTAAATATTTCAAACAGCTCTGGATCATTGGTAACAGCTGGATACATATCTCTAATTTCCAAATCCGCGGTACATCCAAAGCTCTCAGGCAAATACTTCACTGTGTCGATAAGCCTATTGCGCAATATAGAATAGGTTTCTTCATTGAAAGCTCTTACAGTGCCTTCAAGCACTGCTTCTCCAGCAATGATATTTCTTCTTTCCCCACTTTCAAATCTTCCTATATTCAAAACAGCAGGCTCCAGTGGATCAATATTTCTACCGATTACAGTATTCAAGGCTGTTACAGTTGCAGCTGCTGCAAGAAGTGCATCACTACCCTTATGAGGCATTGCTCCATGGGCACTTACTTCAAACTTCTCCAATATACCTGCATCGACAATTGCTTCTGCGCCACCAGGGCCTTCCTCAGCAGGCTGAAATATAAAAAGCAGATTGTTTTTCATGTCCTTCTGATGCTTCACTGCATAATGTGCAAAGCCTAAGAGGATAGCAGTATGGCCATCATGACCGCAGGCATGCATATAACCAGGTTTCGTGGAGCAATAATCAACTCCAGTCATTTCATCAACTGACAGTGCATCGATATCTGCACGATAAGCGATTGTTTTCTTGCCTTCCGCACCTTCAAAAAATGCAATTGCGCCAGTACCCGATACCCCGCGTTCTACCTTCAAGCCTAATTTCGTTAGGTATTTCAAAATTAAATCTGTTGTCTCATTTTCTTGAAGACCCGATTCCGGTATCTGATGTAGTGCTCTTCTAACCTCAACAATATGCTGCTTTAAATCCAAAATATCCTTTTCTATCTTTATCACAATTCCACCTCATTTTATTGAAAAATAAACTTTCCTTATCAACCTATTTATATAATATAGTCTGATTTTATAACACAATTCTGTATTTTACAAATTTATATAATATAAATGTTGTCATACTCCAAATATTGTATTAAAATAAATAAAACTTATTAAATATACACCATGATTTTTTATTTATTTTGTGTACTTTTAGAGTAATGCTATAATAAAATAATCTATAAGTAAGTTTTTCGTGCATTTAAGCAACAATATATTCAATTGTATAAGGAGGTAATGTTAAATGAAAAAAGTAAATGTTGCAGTAGTGGGAGCAACGGGTATGGTAGGGAATACTTTTTTAAAAGTTCTAGAGGAAAGGAATTTTCCTATAGATAAATTCTACGTATTCGCTTCTGCAAAATCTGCAGGTAATGAAATTGAGTTCAACGGCAA